>JBBTSF010000037.1:0-26928 GCA_038064815.1 Patescibacteria group bacterium | reverse complement strand
ATGTCGTATTCATTTCGTTTTTGAAATAAAAGAAAAATCGATTTCATCCAGTGCGGCCAAAGCGTTTTAAACAACAGATCGGTCTGGATGACCTTATAGGGAAAAACCGCAACTTGTTGAACAGATGTGACGACCGTGATTCGATCTGCAAAGTGGTCTGCAAGTCGTTCAAGATAGCGTGCAACGCCGCCAACATTTGGATGAAAATCCGGAGTGAGTAAGAGGAGTCGATTCGTGCTCATATCTTTTTTTGAAGGATGTGCACCAACGACACCAAATCTTCCCTCTTAACGGCTTGGGTCAAAAAGAGTCCACAGACATAGACGAATACACAAACAGGAATCAAGAGTATCCAGTGCATGTAAAGAAGCAGGAAACGTCCGACGAGGATCATAACGAGCCCGGAGGTCCCTACCTGGAGGAATTGCATGAAAAGATTACGGAATCGAAAAGTTGGAATCAGTTGTGGGACATAGAAGAGTCCTGCGAGAAGCATGAAAACAAAACTAATAAGTGCTGCATACGCAGCACCAATAATCCCAAAGACTGGAATAAATAATGCGTTGAGCGCGATACTTATCAACATCGTAAAACCCATAATCATGGTTTTTTTCGCCTGCCAGCCAGCAGCATTCAGTAAAGATCCAATAGGAAAATCCAAAAAAATCGGGAAGAGAACAAAGACAAGAACAGCAAGGACTGGCGCAGAGTCACGATATTCAACTCCCGCAAGCAATACCGCATGATCGGCGATGAGCCATATCCCCAGCACCAGTGGCGTCGCCAGAATAAGCATGTACCACATAGCCCGATTAAACATGCGAGCAAGTGCGACACGATCAGAATCAATCACCGAACTGAAGCTTGGGTACAAAGCGGCAACAAACGCGAGTGGGAGAAATTGAAACGCGTACGTAAATTTATAGGCGATGCTGTAAAGACCGACTTCATGTGCACCCAGGAGCTTTGAAATAAAGAGCGTGTCGATGTAGGAATAAACTTTTACAAAAATGGCTGCAAGCGCAAACGGAAGAGCCGCACGAAATAATTTTAAAACAAACGCTTTTTGCCAAACCGGATAAAAGGGAGATGCTCCGAATTGCTTGTAAATTGCCGTACCTGAAATTACAACGTTGGTAAGACTTCCAAAAAGAAGTGCTGTGAGGAGGAGAACAAGCGACGGTGCCACAACGAGAACAATTCCTCCGAGGACCGCGCTAACGATTTGTCCGACAAAAAGTCCGAACGACTCTACTGATAGTTTTTGTTGACCCCGAAGAACTCCATAAAGCAAAAGACTGATCGAATCCAAAAAAAGGATGAAACTTGTAAGGAAAACGAGGTGAAACACCTGGGACTCATAGCCAAGAAAAAATGTAGTGACAACAGAGACAAAATAACCCAAAAACAAAAGAGGGATCTTCACTCCTAAGACCCGCTGCAAGATCATCTGCGTGTCTTTTGGATTCTTCGCAACCTCACGAATCACGACAGGGGTGATGCCAAAATCTGAGATCACAGAAAAGACGGTTGCAAGAGAGATGGCGAGAAAATAGATACCAGTTTGTGTGGGCATCATCAGGCGCGCCACAAACAAAAAATAGACGAACGCAATCGCCTTTTGCCCCAGTGTCGCCACTGTGAGATGAACCGTATTTCGTGCCAATTGACTCGACATGTGCTCTAGTTTAGTAAAAAAAAATGCTTTTGTAAAACAAAACAAGGGCATTGCTGCCCTTGTTTTTGATCTAACGTTTGCTCCACTGACCACTGCGTCGAGCGGATTTTTTTCCTGGCTTCTTTCGTTCGCGAATACGAGCATCTCGACTGAGAAAACCAATCTTTTTCAAACTTGATCGAAATTCTGGATTGAAATCAATAAGGGCACGTGCGACACCGAGACGAATGCTATCTGCTTGTCCATGTACGCCGCCACCTGTGACCTTCACAGTGACATCAAACATCTCCTCCGTGCCTGTTTCCTTGAACGGAGATTTTACGGACTGGCGTAAAATCTCAATGGGAAGGTAGGTTTCGAGTGATCGTTCGTTGATCTCGAACTTTCCAGATCCACCGTGATGTAGACGAACACGCGCAATCGCAGATTTTCGGCGACCGACGGCTTCAATATATTGTGTAGGTTTTTCAGTCATACAGCTAGTTCTTGATAAGCAAACGTTTCATGCGTTCGTTGCGTAATTTGTTCTTTGGAAGCATGCGTGAAACCGCTCGAACAAGAACCTCCGAAGGTCGAGAACTCATGAGAGTTTTCAAACTGACCGTGCGTAATCCAGAGGCAAACGTGGTGTGGTGGTGATACACCTTCTGTTCAACCTTTTTCCCAGTCAATTTCATCTTTGACGCGTTAATCACCTGCACATGGTCTCCTGCGTCCAAGTTTGGTGTGTAGGTTGGTTTGTGTTTGCCAATCAAAACCTTTGCGATGTAGGTCGCAAGTCTTCCGGGAGTTTTCCCTTCGGCATCAATCGTGTGAATGTCTCGTTCTAGCTCTTTCATACAAGTTCAATTTGTACCATATCGGCACCGTCGTTGAGTCGGTGTCCGAGTTTGACGATACGAGTATAGCCTCCTGGCCGTGTCGCATAGCGTGGACCAAGAACCTCAAAGATTTTCTTCACAGGATGTTCTGTGTAGAAAAATGCCATCAATTTACGACGCGCAGCAAGACTTGGCTTTTTTCCAGTCGTGATGGCTTTTTCAAGAATAGGTCGGATCGCCTTCGCCTTTGCTTCCGTTGTCTTGATTTTTTCATGCAATACAATTTGCGCGGCCAAATTCCGAAGAAGGGCGTCTGTTGCAGATTGTGTGCGATTAAGTTGTACTCCGACCTTTCGGTGACGCATACAGTCGTTCTTATTCTGTCGTTTTATTAAGCAATGAGAAGTGCTCGATAAGCATTTGGACCGATTGTTTTACCGCTTCTTCTGGGGTAATCGTTCCATCTGTTTCAATATTCATGATGAGCTTATCGTAGTTCGTAATTTCTCCCACACGTGTATCTTCTACACGATATCCGACATTTCGGACCGGAGAGTATAGCGCATCAATGGCAATCGTGCCAAGGTCTGAGACTTCTCCCGTTCTTTCTTCGGTCGAGCTATAGCCTCTTCCCTTTCTGACCGTCAGCTCCATGTCCACCTTTGCTTTTGCGTCCGTCATGGTTGCAATATTGAGTTCTGGGTTGACGATCTCGACATCTGCATTTGGTTGGATGTCTCCGGCAGTAATAGTCTTTTCACCAGAAGCTGTGAGCTTTAAAACAACAGGTTCATCTGAAAAAACTCGCAGACGAAGGGATTTGAGGTTCAGGATAATCTCGAGAGCATCTTCTTTAACATGCTCAATAGCCTGAAACTCATGATTTACCCCTTTCATCTTCAGAGCTGTCACAGCAGCGCCTGGCAAAGAGGAAAGAAGAACGCGTCTAAGCGCATTACCGATCGTTGTTCCGTAGCCGTGAAAACAAGGCTCTATAATCAAAATACCTTCATTGGGTCTTGTCCCCTTTTCAAAAGAGATTGAAGATGGAAGTAAAATATTTTCCATAAAGGTTCCTCCTAGGATTTTATCGCGAATAAAATTCAACGATGAGTGTTGGATCAAAAAGTTGGTCCAAATTATCTCCCTCTGGAATGCTCGTCACCTTTCCTGTCAGAAGCTTTTCGTCCCGTGTAAGCCAAGCTGGCATCTTGTTGGAGGCCATGGCTTCTGGAATCTGTTTTACAATCGTTTTTTCTTTTTTGTTTTCTTTGAAACGAATTTCATCCCCAACAGAAACTTCAAAGGAAGCAATATCCACTTTCTTTCCATTCACGAGCAAAAATCCATGATTTACCATCTGACGTGCTTGTGGACGAGTTTTGGCAAAACCAAGTCGAAAAACGACGTTATCAAGGCGTGTTTCAAGGGATTGAACAAACGCTTCCGCAGTGTTCCCTTTTTTCTTCGAGGCCTTTTCAAAGTAACGACGAAGCTGACGCTCAAGAATACCATAGAGCGCTTTGGCTTTTTGCTTCTCCTGGAGCTGCTCTCCATAAGAAGAAAGTCGTGCTCGGCTGCGTGCCTGTTTTGGTCCATGGATACCAGGTGGGTATGCGCGTCGTCGCGCATACTTTTCCTTTCCAAGGACAATTCCGAGGCGTCGGGAGCGTTTTACAATTGGTGTGTGATCCTTTGCCATACCTTAGACACGTCTTGGTTTAGGTGACCGACAGCCGTTATGTGGAAGCGGGGTCAAATCTTTGATGGATAAAACGTTGAAACCATTTGCATTGAGAGCACGTACTGCCGCGTCGCGACCAGAGCCGACTCCTGTAACAAGAACGTTTACTTCCTTCAAACCGGTTTCTTTCACTCGTTCCGCAGCATCCTTTACGATCACACTTGCTGCGTATGGAGTGGCTTTTTTAGGCCCCTTAAATCCACAGTGTCCTGCACTGGACCAAGCGAGTGTATTTCCGTTTAGGTCTGTCAGGGTGATGATGGTGTTGTTATAGGTTGCCTGAATATAAACACAGCCCTGTGAGACTTGGCGAACAACGGCTTTCTTTCGAGATTTTGTCGCGCGTGTTGTTGTAGGTGCAGCCATATTATGTCTTTGTCAAAGCTCGACGTCCGCTGCCAGTTGTGCGACGAACATTACCTCGAACCGTTCGTGAATTGCTCTTTGTTCGCTGACCTCGCACAGGAAGATGCTTCGTGTGACGAGTTCCGCGATGAGAACCGATTTCCTTCAAACGTTTAATGTTTGAAAGGACATCTCGGCGCAAGTCTCCTTCCAATCGGCGTTCAGGAATTTCCAGAATCGTTCGAATTGCTTTTACCTGATCATCTGTCAGATCCTTGGTTCGTGTGTTCTCATCAATTTTTGCTGTTGCAAGAACTTTTTGAGCGGTCGTTGGACCGACACCGTAAATATACGTCAAGGCGATGACGATACGCTTTTCGGTTGGGATGTTGATACCTGCAATACGTGCCATAAAAATAATTACCCTTGACGTTGTTTATGTTTCGGATTTTTGCACAGAACAACCACACGTCCTTTTCGGCGTGTGACCTGGCAGTCTCGACAGATTTTTTTTGCGGATGCGCGTACTTTCATAATCTACGATAAACGTCATCGACCCGGTGCCGATGACGTTGGTTCTAAAATCGATAAACGACCCGACCCTTTGTGAGATCGTATGGACTAATTTCGACCTTGACTTCATCTCCCGGCAAAAGACGGATGCGAAATTTTCGCATCTTTCCGGAGAGATGGCCGAGAATCTTTTGACCATTTTCTAGACAAATTTTGAAATTTGCGGACGGAAGAAGTTCTTCAACCGTGCCTCTCATTTCGATAAAATCCTTTGTTCCCTTGCTCATAATGAAGTAGCGTCGGAATTCTAGCAAGAATAGGCGAAAAAAGCAAGGAAGACTTGAAACTCTGAGGCGCCGCTATTTTACGGATTCTGTCGTTTACTGTCAAGGAATCGCGCGTGGATAACCTTCCTGTATTTTTTTCTGCTAATCTAGGCATTATTTTTCAACTCAGCTTTGATTCTACGAACCCCTGCAGCCACGGCTTCCTCCTTTATAATCTGAAAAGATCCGAGTTCGCCGGTGTGTTCGACATGAGGACCGCCACAGACTTCTTTGCTGAAGTGCACTTCGGTTGCCTTATCGCCGATAAAATATACTTTGATCTTTCCACCTAGCTGAGCATATTTATCCTCAAAGACACCAATCGCTCCTTTCTGCTTTGCCTCTTCGAGATCCAAAATCTCGAAGTAGACAGGAAGGTCTTTTTTGATCTCGTCATTTACCAGAGCCTGAACCCGCTGAATCTGCTCCGGAGTCATCTTTTCTGGATGGGAAAAGTCGAATCGCAATCTTTCTGGAGTGATGTTGGAGCCGCGCTGAAGAACATGCTCCCCAAGAACGGTTCGTAATGCTTGATGAAGCATGTGTGTTGCGGTATGCAGACGGACCGTTTGTTCGGAATGGTCGGCAAGTCCACCGGCAAACTTTTGCGTGGATCCGGCTCGGGAAAGATCCTGATGATTCTTGAACTCCGCGTAGAACGTGTCTCGATCAACATTTTGTCCCTTTTCTTGTGCCATCTCCTCTGTGAGCTCAAGTGGGAACCCATAGGTTGTGTACAGAACAAACGCATCTTTCCCCGAAAGATGGCCGCTGCCCGCAAACAGTTTTTCAAACTCCTTTTCCCCTTGTGTGAGCGTTTTGAGAAATTTTGCTTCTTCGCCGCGCATCTCCTCAAGGATACTCTGGCTCTTTGTCGCAAGCTTTTCGTAGTGATCTTTGTACGTTTCAATCACATCCTGGGCAATTTGATCGCAAAAAGCCGTTTCGATCCCTAACTTTTTTCCAAACCGAACGGCGCGACGAATGAGCCGTCTGGCAAAATAACCTTGATCTTTATTGGATGGAATCACTCCGTCCGCGATGAGAAACGTTGCAGCGCGAATATGATCCATTACGACACGAAATGCCTTGATCTGAACTGGATCCGCTCCGTAACTCTTGTGAGAAAGGGTCTCCAGACTTTTCCGCATCCCATCAAACGCATCGATTTGAAAGACGTCTGGGGTGTTGTTGTGTGCCGCGGCGATACGTTCCAATCCGCCTCCGAAGTCTACGTTCTTATTTGGCAACAACGAAAAACCCGTTTCGGTCTTTTTATACTCCATGAAGACATTGTTCCCGATCTCCAAAAATCTTCCACAGTCGCAATTGACATGACATGGCTGTGTGCTCCATGAGGATTTTTCGTGCAGCTGGAGCTCCACGCCAAAATCCCAAAACATCTCGCTGTCTGGACCGCCGGGTTCACCCACAGGCATCTTCAACGGAACTCCGGATCTAGACCACCAGTTCTTTGTTTCGTCGTAGTAAAAAATACGTCCGCCCTGCATTCCATCTCTTTCTGCAAAATCGACATCTGTGGCTTCCATTCCAGCCTGCGCAAACGCTCGTTTCCACAGATCGACAGAATGCGTGTCGCGTGGAATCCCCAGACTTTCATTTCCGCGAAATACCGTTACGAAAAGCTTGGAAGGATTGAGTCCGATTTCTTTTGTTAAAAATTCAAACATCCATGAAATCTGATCATCCTTAAAGTAATCCCCGAGCGACCAGTTTCCCAACATCTCAAAAAACGTGGTGTGGCGATTGTCACCCACCTCTTCAATATCTTGTGAACGAAAACAGGTTTGAGAATCCGTGATGCGTGTTCCAAGGGGATGTTGCTCACCGAGCAAATACGGGACCATCGGTTGCATTCCGGATCCGGTAAAAAGAGTCGTTGGATCGTTCTCTGGAAGAAGCGAAGCGGAAGGAATGATTTGATGACCGTGTGACTTGAAAAACTCCAAGTATTTTTGCCGAATTTCATGAATAGTCATAGCGTCAGCCCATTCTACCGAAGCAGATTCCACACGTCTACTTTGGGAGCGAGACGGTTTCATCTAAACGAATTTTGCGTAAAAATTTTCTCTGAAGCACCGCCAAAAACGAATGAAGTTCTTCAACCTTCAGGAACCAGGCAATAAGAAGATAAACCACGAATCCGGCTCCTCCCGCCAAAATTCCTTGAAACAACACACCGAAAAATGTCTCGAGAGAAAGGAAATGAAGAACAACGGGTTTGAGACCTTGCATCACGAGACCACAAGCAATACCAGCAACGGATAGTTTCAGAAGGGATTGAAGAATTGTTGCCTCATGAAGCGATTGCATGCGTTGTCGCAGAGGAACCCAAAGCAAAACAGCGTTCACAACAGCAGAAAGCGAAAAGGCCATTCCAAGACCAATCACACCAAAGTGAGGCGCGAACAAAAAGGCACTGATGACCCCAACCAAACCCGCAACAAGTCCAGCAGTGAGAGGTGTGACTGTGTCGTGCAGAGCAAAAAATGCGCGGGCCAACACATAGACAAACGCCTGAGGGATAAACGTCAGGGCAAAAAATGCGAGTGTGTCTGCGGTCAAGATCGTTGCCTGCCAATCGAATGCTCCTGCCCCAACAACGACTCGGACAATTTGTGCTCGCAAAATCAGAAACAACATCATGAGCGGAATCATGAAAAAAAGAATTTGTCGGATTGTGGAAGCAAATGAACGTCGAAATCCGTCTGGATCATCTTTGCTCAGCGCTTCTGAAAAGGTTGGGAATGCCGCGATCGCAAAGGAGACACCGATCGTTCCCACTGCAAAAAACTGAATGTTGTAGGCGAATTGAAAAATCGTAAGACTTCCGGCGGACATCGTGGTGGCAAAAACGGTCAGGACAAGAAACAGAAGTTGAGCAATCGCGATCCCAAGAATTCTTGGTCCGGTCATCATTAACATCTTGCGTGCCTCTTGATCCTTCAGATTAAAACGAAAGTGATAAGAATATCCAGCCGCAACAGACCCAATGCATTGTGTGCAGAGGTGAAGTGCCGCGCCTAAGACAACACCCCATGCCAGACCAATCGGTCCCCATATTTTGGCAAAGACCAGTGCTCCTAAAATAATTCCGAGGTTGTAGAGAACCGGAGCCAAGGCGTAGAGAAAGAATCGTTTCAGTCCTTGCAGAACGCTTCCGAAAATAAGAGAGAACGCAAGAAGCATCTGCGCACAAAGCATGACACGCATGAACTCTGCGACTTGAGATTGTTTGAGCGGATCAAACCCAGGAGCGATCAGAGTGCTCAGAGGATGCGCAAAAATAAAAAGAAGGATTGACGCGACAAGCATGCCACCTCCAATCAAATGCAAAATACTGTTGGTGAATTCCCAAGCAGATTCGCGTCGTTCGCTAAAATAATTTTTTGTAAAAAGCGGAATGAAGCTTGAGGAGATGGCTCCGATCACGATCAGACTAAAAAGAAAGTCTGGAATTTTAAACGCCGCATAATAGACATCCAGTGTTGCCCCTGCCCCGAACATGCCTGCGAGAACACGATCGCGAATGAATCCAACAAAATCTGCTAAAAACGAAAAGATGCCGACAATCGTCGCTGCTCCGATGATGGTTTTTGATTCCGCATGAAAAAAACGAAACATAGAACTACTCTTCCCTGACTTCAATTTTATGAACCGGACTGGTCTTTTGTTTTCCCATCGTGAGATACATCCAGACTCCGCCCGCAAGCAGAAGGATGAGAGCCCCCATCAAGACCTGAATGAAATGATTATGCAGACTAAAAAATGGAACCAAAACGGTTGTTGTTTCTTTAGCGGTTTGTCCCTGACTATCTTGTGTGGTCAACATCACCAAGTAGGAACCGCTTTTTTTGTAGGTGTGACTCACCTCTGGTTTATTTGAACGAACGCCATCTCCAAAATTCCAGTCATAATGCACGGATGAATCCACCGGACCTAACGGATGGAATGTGTAGGTATTCCAACTGGTTTGCGTCGCAGCAAACGTTTTTCGAATAGGTGTGGATGATGAATCTGGATTTCTCTCTTCCGTCTGTGTTTCTTTGACCACAGTCTTATCAGACACACCTGTATTTTGTGACACGATCGTTGGAGAAGCTTTTTGGGCTGTTTCTTCTGGAGTCACAGAAGGGATCGGAGGTGTGGTGGTTTTAACCGTTGGTTCCGGTGGTTTCTGAACAGGCTTTGGTGGTTCGACAGAAATTTTTTGTTTTTTTGGATCGTTTGGAAATGCGTCGTTTGCATCCGAAGCACCGTCTCCGTCCGTGTCACCCACTTTTGAATTCGATCCAAGTTCCGCTTCTACAGAATCCGTCACCCCATCATTGTCATCATCGTCATCACAAACATCTCCCACACCATCTTTGTCGGTATTGAGCTGATCCGTATTTGCAACATCTCGACAATTATCTGATTGATCCGCAACTCCATCGCGATCCGCATCATTCACGGGGACAAGCATTTGCGTAATCGCTGTGTTGTTACTCATGTTTACATCCTCAGGGTCTGTTTGTCGCACTTCTGCACGAATGTTGAATGTGCCTGAAGGAACCACAAAATCGATGTAGACTTCCTCTGGTGCTCCGTCAACAAGCACAGAAATAATTTGCGGCGTACTGATCACACTACTCCCCTGAAAAAACGTCACGTATCCTTGGACGTCCGCTTGTCCTATGTTGTGAACGCGCGCGTATAAGCGCACCGTATCCCCAGCAATCAAAACCGATTTAGAAAAACGAATATCTTCTGCCCCAATCAAAAGATCCGCCTGCGCAGCATTTGCTGTGGAAGGGAGAATAAGGAGAAAAGTAAAAAGGGAGAGAAGAATCAGGCGCATAGTTGGACGGTGTCGCCCGTGTGAAGCCAATAGGTTGCGGCCTCATCGGTGGTTAAATGAAATTCTGTGACAAAGCTTGGATGAATACGAACGGTCACATGATCAATTTGTAAAGAGGTTGTTGAAACCCGCAGGCAAACAGACTGTCCATGGTGAAGATTGAGTTTCTTTGCAACGGCTTCATTCAGATGTAAATGTCGCGCGGGAACAATCACACTCATCGCTGCACGAATCTCTCCGTGAGGACCTTTGATTCGGCATGTTCCCGCTCGATCGGTATCTCCAGACAGCCGCACCGGTGCATGCAAGCCAATCGTCGCGGCGTCTGTCGGTGAAATTTCTACTTGTGTGTGTTCACGCGCAGGACCAAGGACATGGACTCTGTCTAAAAAGCCGTCGCTTCCAAAAATCTGTACGGTTTGCTTATAAACGACCTGTCCGTGATGTGAGAGTGTCTGAAGAACCTCTGGAGTGGTTTGACCCAAAACAGCTTCGAGATCTCGTGCGGAAAAATGAACGTGTCGATACTGAACGACAACAGGAATGTGCATAAGACTCTTTGTGCTACGCCTTTTTTTCTTTTTTCTCTTTCAACTTCTTCTTACTGTGACCAAATGTGTAATTGAACTTTTGATCTCGAATGGGGCCAATCAGGGCAATGTGTAATTCCGCGAGCATGAATTTAATCGCGATCTTCATCCGCCCGTCTCGGTCGAGTCGCCGGATCGAGACGGGAATCTTTGTCGCTTTGAGAAAGCGAAATTTTCCATGTTTTCTCATGCGTTGTGCATAATCCATGTCCTCACAAAACGTAATCGTCTCATCAAACCCTTTGAGTTTATCGTGTTTGTCTTTGCGCACAAACATGCAAAATCCTGGAGCATGCGGGAAAAGCGACCCCCAAGCACGCGCGTAGACGTTGTACGCCTTATGCAAAAAATGATCGACGAATGCATCCGACAACGGAAACACTTCACAGGTTGCCAAATCAATTTTCCGTTCAAGCACTTCTCCAATGGCTTTTTCTAAAAATTGTGGATCACGAAGTTCGACATCGGCATCCAAAAAAAGGATAAGTTCGGTTTTTGCAACAGCGGCGCCTTTGTTACGACCAACACCTGGTAATCCCCCGTCAATAACTTTTGCCCCAAATGATTTTGCAATCTGCCGTGTTTTATCGGTTGAATGTGCGTCCGCAACGATGATTTCTTTTGGTTGAACGGTTTGTTTACGAATGGACTCAAGCAGGACAGGAAGGAACACTTCCTCATTTTTTGTTGGAATAACAATGGTCAACATATCTCGTTCATTCTACTGTTTTTGACTGGCAAGAGCAAACAAGGCAATGCCTGTTGCAACCGATACATTCAACGAGCGTTTGGTTCCCGGCATGGGAATTTCCACCTTCTCATCACACAACGAAAGAATCTCGGGAGCAATGCCTTCTGTCTCGTTTCCAAGCAGAAGTACGATCGGTTTTGTGGTCTTCAGTGTATCAATGGGAATCGCATCCACATTATTTTCAAGCGCGACGATCAAAAAATCTTTGCTCTGTAGTTTTTTCAACAAATCAGGAAGATCCGCATTTTCTTCCCAAGGCACTCGATGTTCAGAGCCTAATGCCGTTTTTGCAATTTCCTTCTGCGGCGGATGTCCGGTGTATCCAGTGAGATAAATTTTCTCGACCCCGAACGCATCTGCGCTACGAAAAATAGCACCGACGTTATGAAGAGATCGAATGTCGTGGGCAATAAGAATCATAGGCAGTACGGATTGACCGTTAAGACTAGGATATGTTGAAATATCTCGGCTCACAAGTGGGCAGGAGGAGACGGCGATGCAGCTAAGACCAAGTGCGCTTTCGTTCAACGGTGAGGGGATTCCTCGCCACACGACGGACTTCAAGGTCCGACGGTTCTTGAACTGGTTTCCGCTGGGCTTCGGGTATGCGAGCCTGATGTTCATGCGGTACATGCTGAACACGGCCCAGAAGGCGCTCGGCGATAAGACGATGTCGGTGTCCGACTTCAGTACGATCTTCGCGGTCGGCGCCGCCTTCTACGTCGTTGGGTTTCTCACGCTCACCCCCATCATCGATCGCAAGGGTGGACGCTGGGGCATGCTACTCGGAGTCATGGGTGCGGTTGTCAGCAACGTGCTCATGGGCCTGGTGCTCTACGGAAACACCAAGCTCGGCTGGACCATCCCGATCTTCCCATCTTTCCTCGTGCTCTACGCCGCCAACATGTTCTTTCAATCGTGCGGCGCCGCATCCATCGTGACCACGAAGCTTCCGTGGTTTCACGTTCGCCATCGTGGAACGTTCGGAACGCTCTTCGGGTTCATGATTTCGCTCGGTATCTACTTCGCGTTCGACTGGGGCTATGCGCTGACAAACGCCACGCGCGCGACGACGGACCCGAGCAAGATGGGGCTCTGGGCCACCATTTTCCAGTCGATTCTCGGAACGGGCGACACAGGCGTTGACCAGAACTGGTGGCTGTTCTTCACCCCCGCCTTGTTCGGTCTCGCCTTCTGGATTCCGATGTTCATCTTCCTGCGCAACACGCCAAGCGAAGCAGGATTCAAGAACTTCGAGACGGGCGACCAGCACATCTCGCATGAGTCGCTCGGGATCTGGCAGATGATCCAAACGCTCTTCACCAAGCCCGAACATCGCGTCCTGCGCTTCATCATCTTCATCGAGTTCTGTAGCGGAGCGATTCGCAACGGAACCCTTCAGTACTACCCGCTCTTCGGGAAGGCGGTCGGCTTCTACCACGAATTCCTCATCGGGGCGAACTGGGGGCTCGTACTGCTGATCTGCGGCTGCCTCGGCGCCTACATGACGGGCCGCATCTCGGATCGCTACTTCCAATCCCGCCGCGGTCCGATGTCGTTCTTCCTCTACGTCGGCATGACGATCTCACTCATCGTCATGACCATCACGATCGGCAATCACAGCGCACACGCGGGGTCATGGATCTTCGCCTGCAGTCTCTTCGTCATCCTCACCGGTGTGATCGGCGTGCACGGAATCCTTTCGGGAACGGCCACCGGCGACTTCGCAGGCGTGAAGAACACGGCAAAGTCCGTCGGCATCGTCGACGGAGCCGTTTACGCAGGGACAAGCCTGCAATCGTTCTTCGCCGGGCAACTCGCTCCCACAGGCGAAGCCGCGAAGGATCCGAACAACTGGGTCTCCTGGCCGCTTCTGCTCATTCCCTTCGCGATCATCGGCACGATCCTGTGCCATCGCATCTACTACGCCCTGCCCAGCCGCAAGGCGCACTGACATTGCGGGCTTTCCACAGCCCGTTTTTTATTCTATGATTTTGCACATGTCTTCACCTTGCCCAAACAAAGAACGCTGTGGTTCGTGCGCGTGGTCGGATGTTCCCTACGAACAACAGTTGAAACAAAAACTTGATGAGATCAACGGTTTTTTCAAACTGAATGGATTGGATTTGATGTGTGAGAACATTTTGCCCTCACCGAAAACAGATCATTACCGTAATCGAATGGACTTCGTGATTAATTTTGAAGGACGGGTTGGGATGCGTGAAAAAGGTGCCTGGTGGAAAGTAATCGACAATCACACCTGTTTTCTTGCGGACGAACAAATCGATCGACTCTTCCCTATTGTACGAGAATGGGTGCAGACGTCTGGACTGTCATTCTACGATCGCAAATCACATGAAGGAATATTACGATACGCCGTGATCCGCTGCACATCGCTTGGACAAACGATGATCAACATCATCACGAGTGATCCAGCAGACCAATCTGAAACTGTTACGGAAGCAATGAAATTATTGAACGAGTCCTGTCGGCCATCCACACTGATACATTCCATAAACAAGACACAAACAGACGTTTCGTTTGGTGAAGACATTCGCGTTTTGTATGGACCAGGATTTATAGAAGAACGCATCGACGGAATTAACTACCGAATTAGTCCAAACGCCTTTTTCCAAACGAACTCATTTGCGTCGCCACTTCTTTTACAGACCGTGCGAAAATTTTGCAGTGATCTTTCAAATAAAACCCTTCTCGATCTTTATTGCGGCACCGGATTCTTTTCGATCGCACTTGCCAAGCATGCAAAGTCCGTCATTGGAGTCGAACTTTCTGACGAGGCGATCGTAGACGCAAAAGAAAATGCCTTGCTGAACGATCTTCAGAACACGCAATACATCTCGGCAAAAACAGAAGAATTCGATTGGGCAACCTACAAACCAGATGTCGTCATCCTTGACCCGCCGCGTTCTGGCATGCATACTAAGGCGCTCGCAGATGTTCTGCGGATTCGACCAAAGGAAATCATCTACGTTTCCTGCAATCCAAAGATCTTTGCCAAAGAACTGATCGAATTTCAAAAGGCCTATACCGTCAGCCAAACGCAGGCCATCGATCAATTTCCCCATACTCCACACGTCGAACTTGTAACCAAACTCAGCCTAAGGGCCTAGCCCATCACCTCCACACTATGAAAAAATCCGGTTTCGTTGTCATCATTGGTCGCTCAAACGTCGGAAAGTCCACGCTCATGAATGCGTTGGTCGGATCGAAGATTGCGATCACAACCCCAAAGCCACAAACCACACGTCTTCCGATTCAAGGCATTTTGACGCGTGAGGAAGGACAAATGATTTTTGTCGATACTCCAGGAGTCATGCGCAAGAAGCGCGACTTGCTCACAAAAAAATTACACGAAACCGTGGTGCAATCTTTGAAAGGGGTTGATGTGATCATCTACCTTGTTGATCCAACGCGCGAAATTGGTGAAGAGGAAAAGGAAGCAATGCGTCTGAGTCAAAGTTCCAAAGCGAAGCGTGTGCTCGTGATCAACAAGATCGATCTCACCAACCAAATGTTTATCGATTTTTATCGCGATCTTGCAGGAGGATTTGACGCCACAGTGGAAGTTTCTGCCTTACGTGATTTGAACCTAGAGAATCTTATCAAAACCCTTTTCGAATTTTTACCAGAAGGAGAACAATATTATCCAGATGGTCAGCTCACAAACATTCCAAACCATTCCTGGATGGCGGAGTTGATTCGAGAAAAACTTTTTCTGCGCCTGCGTCAGGAAGTTCCCTATTCAACGCACGTGGAACTGACGGCGTTCGAACAGCGAGACAATGGCGTCATGTATATTGCAGCGACAATCTTCACGACGGAAGAACGCTACAAGCGGATGATTATTGGAAAGAATGGACGTGGAGTGAAAGAGATTGGGCAATCCACACGCAACGAATTGGAAGGTGTGCTCAACCAAAAAGTATTCATCGACTTGAATGTGGATGTCGACGCACACTGGTTAGACCGATTCCAATCCTAAAGATCTGTTTTGATGCTGGAGATCTGATATCCCCAAAAAGCTTGACCGAGTCCTGAGCGAGAAAAAAGATTGAGTGAGCCCCGTGATGCGGGCGTTAAAATAATCTCCAAAATAAGGGGGTTATTTTCGTTTGCAAGCACAGTGTAACGCGCAAATGAATTGTGTGCGCGAATGGCGCGGACCGTCACAGGTTTTCCATCGACTTCGAGTGTATACGTCGCCCAATCGATATCCGCATCCACCTCAAGAACATCCTTTTGCGCTGGTTGCTCAGCCGTCGTTTGCGAAATACGATCGACGAGCTGTTTTATTTGATCGGTAAATCCAGTCACCTTTGAGACCGAATCATCAAACAGTCCCAGATTAATTTTCGTGTGCCGCGTATCGACCAACTCTTGATATTGTTTTGAAGACAGCCAAATCAAGCTAGATTGTTTTTTGATTTGATCCGCATTTTGCCAAAAGAACGGGAGCAGAATTGTCTGTGAGTCTGCAAGTTCAACAGACTCCAATGTTCCCTGTTCAACCTTTGTTTCGTAAACCTGAGCGGGAGGTTCTGGAAACTTCGAGCCCACAGGCGCTTTTGTATACGCATCAAAATAGGCTTTGCGTTCAGCAACAGACGCGTCTGTTTCCTTTTTTAATTCCTGTTCCCAATCAAACACGGCGCGCGATCCAGGATCCCAAGTCTTTATCGTGAGCACTCGCTCCGCACTTACCCCTTTAAGAAAATCCACGACCATGCCTGGGATCCCAAGCACGGTTTCTCGTAGATGAATTTGCGTCCCTGTCGAAAGCGCGAGTTCAGTTGCCGCATCTGCGGAAGCCTGATCCGATACAGACGTTTGCTGCAAACAACCAGCGCCAAGCATGACAAACAAACTTAGCGAACAAACCGTCAGGAATCGAATAGGACTTCGCATAGATTTTAAAGTTTTTCGCCATCCGCCCACTTGCGTACATTTTTCTCATCAGATTCTCCGCAAATAAACTGTTTGGACTCTTCATTAAAAAAGAACGGCACGCCTCCGCACTTCCCTTTATCTAATTTTTCAAACAAAGAAGCATTTTCTTCATTGTGCCAGGTTTCCATTTTCTGAATCTTCTTTCCTTCCCCAATCAACTTATCCACAAGTGGCAACATGGTATGACAATGCGGACATTCCTCACCGTAAAAGAAATAAAGCATAATGCGAGATCTGTCAGTGATTATGTTATTATTCTAGCATGCGTAGCCTTCTGTCTCCAAAATGGATTTTCCTTCTTTTTTTTGTCCTCCTCTCAGGACTTTTAGTTGTGAGACGTTTTGATATGCCAACGCAAGAATCCGTACAGCTTGTTTCCTCAACGGGATCGGAGCAAACCGTTGGACATCTTTATAAACGAGGCGAAATGATCACCACAAAACCTGGCGAACATCTTTTTATTCAGATCGGAAATGATGTCTCCGTGGCTATTGATGAACGGACATCCCTTGAACTTTGGCGTATCTCAGAAAAGGAACGAGTGCTCCGGTTTCCACGAGGAAGAATTGTTGTGGAAAAGACCGGCGGAACCCCCGTCCGAATCGAAACCAATCAAACAGAAAATACGCTTGTGAAAGGCAAGACCATTTTTATCAATTTTGATTTTCTTCAATCCGTCACCATTGCTCCAGTAGTCGGATCGATTCAAACACATATCAAAGGGACAGAGGAATACATGGTTCTTCCTCTCCCTATTAGCATAAAAGAAACGACTCCTCCTGTTTTATCAAAAATATCCACCAGCCCCACAGAAGGGGCTTCTGCCGCGTTTCACGCATGGGCAGATTTGCAGTTTGACCAGCGCGTCAAAAATCCATAAGCTGGCGTCGGAGGTGAACGCAGATGTACACACTTGAGGATCGTGCGACGTTTGATGATGTGTCTCGGGCCCTGACGTCGGGCAGACATGATCTCATTCTGACGCATGATTCTCGAGCAGAAGTCATGCGTCGCCTTGGACAGGTCATACACGGAGCGTACGACTTCGACGGAACACTCAACCATCGATCGCATTGGGCGCATCTGGTCGAGCATCTCCCCGAGCCTCTGCGAGAAGAAGATGTTGCAGACCTCGCGTGGTATACCTCGATCAGCCACGATGAACAGGAACAGACCCCTTCGATCGAACATCCGGATTGGTTCCATGGCGTGATAGATTTCCGCAACCGAGGAGTGGTCGAAGGGGCATACGTGTCCCGCGCCATCGCTCGACTCGTTCGCGGTGAAATCACGGAAGACCACGTCCGAACAAGCGGACAGCGCATTCAATTGCGAACTGGAGTCACAGAACTCTTCGGACTGATGCACCGATCGGTGGTCATTAGTCTTGGAATGGAGGATGTGATCCGCGCCTGCCTTGACCATCATGGTTTGACGGCAGCAGCCGTGGTTGCAACACGTCTGCGTTTCGATGCAGACCGACGTCTAAGTGGCTACGAACCCACAAGTGTCGTGGTGGGAAGCACAAAAGACATCGCCGTCGAGCGCTTCCAGCGCTGTGTCAAAGCCGACTTGAATCATCTACTGATCGTCGGCGACTCGATCGGAGACATCGGCATGATGCGCTCCGGAGCCTTCAATGTACTCATGGTTCCGCACAGCGAGACGCAAGCGATTCAAGCGGCGTACAGACTCAAGCACCTACGAACGATGTGGGGAAAAGTCTGCGCGATCGTGATCTCGCAGTCGATTCTGCCGCTCACCGAACTCATCCAAGACGCACGTCGAGCAGCCTAACGAAAGGCTGTTTTTTATTGGGTAAAAAAAGACACCGCGTCAGCGATGTTGAGAGGACTAGGAGTCCAGAACCTTGAGAACGTGCAGCACCGGTCCGCTGCGCACGAATGTGACCCGGACGCCGCAGTCGTGGCAGAGGCCGGATGTCTCCAACCTCCCCTGCCTGGACTGGCAGTTGTCGCAGAAGACCGGCCTGTACTCTTCATCACCCGGGGAGGTGATGGGATTCCAGGCGAAGGGCGTCTCGTCGTCGGTCAGTGGGATCGGGCGGTCGAATAAGACCTTGAACTGCCACAGACAGTCGATAGCGAGCGCGGAAACCCAGAGCAGGCCTGCCCACCAAAGGAACCCGCCGAAGAAGCGGATGCCGGTCTCGGGAAAGGTGTTGATGTGCGCAACCATCGCCTGAATGACCATCGCGTTCCCGAAGATGAACATTGGGTAGGAGAGCAAGAGCATCACTCGTGAGATCTTCGGCTGGCGCCCGCCGTTTCGCTCGAACAGCCTCCAGATCCACGGAATGTAGATGGGCGAGCTCACCATGATGAGCACCCAGAGGATGATGAGAGACTTCTCGCCATCCGGCACAGGACCTGCCTGCCCGCTCTTGAAGAAAACTGGGAAGAGCAGGACGATCGCGCAGAACATCGCGATCTGGAAGATGCGCTTGGGCCAGTAAATGCTCTTCATGGGTCAACTCCGTATGAGTCGGTCATTGGGTCCTCTTTGCCTGGCCAGAGCATATCAAAAACCCCATATTTGTAAAGAAATATGGGGCTACACGATGATTCCACCACCCAGCATCACTTCCCCGTCGTAGAAGACGATGGACTGACCTGGAGTGACGGCGCGCTGTGGTTCTTTGAAACGGACGGTGACTCGATCTGCATTTTTGGAAATGATCTCACAACTTTGGACCGGTTGCCGATAACGGATACGAGCCTCACAGTGACGTGGTGCCTGGACGTCTTCAAACCAGTTGAGAGTCGTCGCGGTCAGGTCCTCGGAAAAGAGCGCGGGATGGAAGTTGCTGGAGACGACGAGCTCTTTTGTCTCCGGGCGTTTTTCGACAACATAGTACGGATCTCCTCCGCCGATATTCAATCCATGACGCTGTCCGATGGTATAAAAATTCACCCCGGAGTGTTTTCCAACGATCGCGCCATCCACGGTCACAATATTTCCTGGATCTTCCGGAATCCGAGCCTTCAAAAAAGAGGACATCTCCACTTCGCCAACAAAACAAATTCCCGTGCTGTCTTTTTTCTCTGCCACCGGAAGTCCGGCTTCTCGGGCAATCGCTCGAACTTCAGGCTTTGTGAGATCTCCAACAGGAAACAAAACGCGCGGAAGAATCGCGGGATCGATGGCCCACAAAAAATATGACTGGTCTTTATTCTGATCGAGCCCCTTCTGAATTTTTCCATCCTGAACTCTCGCATAGTGCCCCGTCGCAACAAACGCGCATCCCAACCGATCCGCTTCTTTCACAAAACGATCAAACTTAATGTATTTGTTACACATCACATCCGGGTTCGGAGTACGACCAGATTCAAATTCCGCAAACATCGGTTCGACCACATTGCGTCGGTAGTCGACTTCGAAGTCTAACGTTGAAAATGGAATCCCGAGTTGTGCGGCAACACGCGCCGCATCACGACGTTCTTGTTTCCACCCACATTCCTGAAATTCACTTCCCACATTTTCCTCGTCTGCACACCGCGGACCATTCACATCCCCCGACCAATTTTTCATGAAAGCTCCGATCACTTCATATCCCGCCTTCAACAACAAAATCGCCGACACAGAAGAGTCGACACCACCGGACATGCCGAGTAAAACTTTGCGATTAGGCTCCATAGCCGGATGAGGCTATCACGTCCAACGAATTTTTTCAAACCTCTCGTAGTCTTCGCGAAGGACAAAAAAATCGGTGAATCGAAGCTTTTCGTTGTATTTTTGTAACAAATCCGAATATTCAAAGATAGGAATCTGGTCATGACCCCCGAGAGTACGTTTGTGAACAAACAACACGTCGGTCGTACCAGCCTCATCCAAACGCGACAACACATTCGCTGCCGAGTGCATAAAATAACGAACGCCTTCTTTTTCACACGCCGTTCGCAGACGCTCCAGGGATTCCTGATCTTGCACATGCTTATCGTACAAACGCAGAATGCGCTTGGCAGGCAGACGTTGCATAAGATGTTGTGACCAATAATTTTTCGGATCCTTGGCCGCAGCAAAAAGCTGCTCGATCACATGATCGTCACGTAAGTCTGCGTATGCATACGGATCCGTCGGAATCCGAAGATCGATTTCTTTTGTGCGAATCGCTTCTTCAAGGGCATGCACAAACCCCGCGGCAGTCTTGTGGAAATAGACCTGATCGATCATGTGATAGCGCGCCAAAAGAAAATCCTCAAAGGCTCGAACACCGTTTTCAGAGATCGTGAGAATCAAATTCCCATTCCGCTCCGCAACGGTCATCGAAGAGATCAACCAATCAATATCGTACTGACCATAAGCAACGCCGCAGTAATAACTGTCACGAAGCAAATAGTCCATGCGATCACAATCGAGTTCGCCAGAAATAATCGACTTCAAGACAGACGGAAGGCTCGGAATTTTTTTCGCCAGTTTGTGAAACGTGGTCGACGGTTGAAGATCGGCATGAATGAGACAACAAATATCTTGAGCGATATCTGGGTCTAACGCGTTTTCTTTCGCAAGTGTTTGAATCAGAAGGACACTATAGTCCTCATGCTTGGATTGTCGGACCGGGACAGATTTCCACCACGACCAATCCATGGGAAGTTCGCTCAGTTGTGGAAAGACGGTTTCAGATGCGTGTGAGAATGGGCCGTGTCCCAAATCATGCAACAGCCCGGCAAGTCGAACACGAAGACGAAGAAGTTCAATTTCTTTGACGGTCAGACGATGGGAAAAGACCTCTGTGCTACTTATGAAGCGTGCAAAAAGTCTTCCCGCGACATGCATGGCTCCGAGTGCGTGTGTGAAGCGGTTATGGACACCACCTGGATACACATAGGACGAAACAAACCCGAGTTGACTAATAAAACGCAACCGTTGAACAAACGGATGATCGATAATGCGACGCTCCTCCTCAGAAAACGGTATGCGCTTATGAATGGGGTCTCGGAGCTCGTAATCAGACATAGTGGTTACTCAAACTTAATGGCTTGACCTGGATGCAGAGTACCACTTTTTGGCGTTTCAGGCTTTCCGGCGGAGCCGGACCCCGTTTCGCGGGGTTTCACCTCGGGAATCGGCTTGGATTCCACAACAGGTTGAGGTCGAGGTGTTGTTGGTGGCGGTGTTGCGATTGTTGGTTGAGGTGAAGACGAAACGATTTTTGGTGCGCTTGGCGAGATCTGTTCTGTTGCTGGTTGTAGCACAACGTCTCCGTCGATCTTTCCGGCGGAGCCGGACCCCGCCGCGCGGGGCTTTTTCTTTCGATTTCTCTTTCGTTTTGGTTTTTCACCCGTTCTCACTACTCCAGAATCAGAAGACCGGCTTTCGTCTGAACGTCTCTCATCTGGACGACGCTCTTGTCTTGCAGATTCCGCAAACTCAATCGCCTGAACCGGAGGTTTTGTTTCTGGTCGCACCTCTCTGATGGTAACCGTATTTTGAACGACAACCTCTTTCGGCGGAACGACAGGTGTGACAACTTCAGACTTTTCTACGGGCCGTTTCACGATTTCAACTTCTGGACGACTAATCTCAAGCGAGAATCCATCGTTTTCGACTTCTGGTTTTTTTGTCTGAGCTTTTTCTTCAGGCTTTCGTTCAGTCACCGGAGCTGGCTTTTGAACTTCCACCTCTTTCCTCTCAACTTTCTCTGGAACCTTTTCCGGCTTAAGCGTCTCTAACGAAAGCGATGGTTCTTCTGCGCCTGTTTCTTCACGCCGAGATGAAGAAGCTTCGCGAGGCTTTGCATCTGACGAAGATTTGCGTGGCGCGCTTTTTCCAGACTTTCGTTCTTCGCGAACAAGTTCAATGCAATCCTCACAATAAATCGGACGAGAACGATCGAGCTCAACTGGAAGCACCATGTGTTTATTACAACGCGTGCAATCGTATTCAAATTTTGGTTTCTTGGAATCTTTTGAGGCTTTTTTCTTATCAGCCGCCTCTTGAACCATTTGTTCTACACTTGTTTCCCCCATTCCACTCCAAATTAAAATCTTCGATTCAATTTCTGAACGAGGGTTTGCATACGCGGCGCGGGAGGCAGCGATCACTTTTTCTCCCGTGTGTGTTCGTTGAGAAATCGGAGGCAGCGTGTACGCAGAAAATGGTTGACTGGTGACTCCATCAATCAACAGCTTAAGATAAATATTGAACTTTGGCAGATTGATAATGTCCTCTGGGAGAAACCGTGGAGCGAATTCTTTTTCCATGAACACACCGTCTGGAGAACCAACACGAAAGGTAATAATCGTTCCAACGTTTCCAAACACCGCCTCGCGCACTTCGTCTGTGAGCTGAGCAATATATTGGTGAGCCATTGTTAGACACAAACGATATTTACGTGCCTCAGACAAAATTCCCGCGAATGACTCGACAGAAAAGTTTTGGAACTCGTCAACGTAGAGATAAAAATCTTTACGCTCTTTTTCTGGCGTATCCACGCGCTCCATCGCGGAGAGCTGCATTTTTGTAATGAGAAGTCCACCCAACAGTCGAGAGTTATCTTCTCCAATACGACCTTTCGAGAGGTTTACGATGAAAATTTTCTCTGAATCCATGATCTCACGAATGTTGATCGTTGATTTCACCTGCGCCACGATATTACGAACCACGGAAGCGGAGAGAAATTGCCCGATCTTGTTTTGAATTGGAGCCACGGCTTCCTGTGCATACTTATCGTTGTAAGACGCAAATTCCTTCAGCCAAAATTGTTTTACGACCGGATCGGTCACATTTCCCACAATACGGCTGCGAAAATCCGCTTCGGACAACATGCGGTTAATTCCCAAAAGGGTTTGGCCTGGGTTTGCGAGTAGGGCCAAAATCGTATTGTTCAAAATGTATTCCATGCGGGATGACCACATGTTTTCCCAAATCTTTTTAAACACCCCCATCATTCCGCTCGCCACAAGGTGCGTGTGACTTTCGCTGACGGTCTCGAGAATATTAAACCCAACCGGAAACTCCATGTCCGCTGGATTGAAGTAGACGACGTCATTTTGTCGCCAGCTTGGAATGTAATCAATCAGTTTTTCGGCCGTGTCTCCGTGTGGATCGACATAGCAACACCCGTGACCCGCGTAAATGTCGGACAAGATGAGATTTTCCAACAGAACGGTTTTACCCATACCTGTTTTTCCAATGACATACACATGTCGGCGGCGATCGTCGGTTTTGATTCCAAACTTTGTCATCGAATTGCGAAAATTCGTTTTCGCAAAATACGTGACTTCATTTTCGTGGTCGTGAATATTCGGCATACAGATTCAGTCTTAAACAGGCAAATTGGGCGGAACGGATGAATCATCTTGTTCTTGCATCATCTCCACCTCTTCCGCTTCGACATGTGTTTCCTTTTTCGGTGGTGTAGAGTGCGATATCGACAACGTCGGTGAAGTGAGGATTGGAACTTCTGCGGAAGCAATCACCTCTTCTGCTGTTCTCTTTTCTTTAACCGGCGCAGGTTCTAAAGAAGAAGATGCCGTTTCAAAAATTCCCGCTTGTAAATCAGGTTCGGGATTGCCCGCAAGGGTATTTTCAAGAAACGTAACAGGTAATCCAACCGGTGGTTCTCCTCGACGTGCTTCTGCTTTCTTGATGAGAGGTGCCTTGATACTGATCGCAGGAAAATGCCAAAGCGAGGCGAGCTCTTCCACATTGAGGTTGATCGGATTTGCTCCAACGCCCCAGCTGCGTCTTTTATACGCACCCATGAGCGTGCGTTGTTTAGTGGTGTATTCCCAGCGCATCCAAAAGTAATCATCCTTGGGTACCTGAGGAATAAACAAGGTGAATTTATTGAGCGTGAGGTGGGCGTATTGATTGAGAATTCCTTTCACAATTCCGGTTCGTTCGACCTTCACATATACATTTTTCTTCGCCACATACAGAATACGAATTTTACAACCCAACCCCACTTTTGTGATTTTGTTATAAATCGCCTCGATCTCTTTTGATTCTTGAAATGGCAAAAACACACGTTCTGGTTTGTCTGCTTCTGTCTTTCCTCCAAACAACCCACTCAAATCAAGCGTTGTTGCCTGAGCAACGATCCCAATCGGCCAAGAAAGCGCCGCTTCGACTCCAGACAAAAGCATGCTCTTTTTCACCTTTTCTGCCTTTCCCGCCGCCTCGTTTAATCGTTTGATTCCTGGTTTGACCCAATCATTTGAAGAGGGCTGGACAAGCATCTGAAACCAAAAATGCTCGCCCGGACGCATTTTGGCCATTTGTTCGAGCGTATTTCCGAGTGGATCCTTAATTTCTCCGGTCAACTTGTCTTCAAAGTCGACGTAGGTGCGAATCGGAAACATGTCTGGTTTATCAAGCGTGAATTCCCCGCCCCACATTTCATATTCTGCGTCAGGAAATTCTGTTGGGAAATATTGTGTGTAATCCTCCACCTCGGCAATTTCCGCGTCCGGATAGTGAGCATAGATACCGGCTTCAATCATGTCGCGAAAACGTGTTTGCGTACGAATCAAAAATTGAATGTAGCCTTCAGAGGAAATAATCTCGAAGGAAAAAGACGGTTGATATTTTCCGATGATCCACTGCTCTTTCCAGGTCAGTGTCGATTTTGCTCCATACAGGTTAGAAAATAAGTTCTCCAAAGCTTTTGGTGTTTGCTCCGTAAGAGAAGGGACATCAACTGCCAGCACGATAAATTTTAACGTCGTACTATATTTTCCTTGTCGATAGTTCACCCACATCTGCACCACTCCCCAGATGATGGTCATGACAATCGGGATCCAACCAAACCAAACCAAAAAATACGAAAGAATGACATCGATCGGCTGTGAAAAAAAAGCATTGATCGCGGGGCTCGCAGTGGTGATCGTCGATGTTTGACTGGCGAGTGGAATCGCAAAAAAAGAAAACATGGAATAAAGTATATCAAAAAACTGGACGGATGTCGTCCAGTTTTTTACACACAAGAGACTACTTTCCGGCTCCGCGAGACTTCTTTGCTTTTTCCCACACGACAAGTAACGGTGAAGCGATGAAAATGGACGAGTACGTTCCAACCGCGATTCCGATCATCAGAGCGAGTGCAAAAGGACGCGTACTGTCTCCTCCAAAAAGAAAGATGGCAAGAAGCGCAACGAACGAGGTCACACTGGTATTGAATGATCGAAGCATCGTTTGTTGAATACTGATCTCAATGGTTTCCTCAAAGTCGTGAGAAACGCGTCGTGTAAGATTTTCGCGCGTGCGATCGAAAACCACGATTGTGTCATTGATCGAATATCCCAAAATGGTGAGCATGGCCGCAATGAACGCGCCTCCAATTTCCCAACCAAGATAATGTCCCAGAACCGCAAAGACCCCCATAGGGATAATCACGTCATGAAACGCGGTAAAGGCTGTGAGGAGTCCGTACTTCCAGGAAGCGACGGGTTCAGAAACTTTTCGATAGGCCCAGGTGACATACAAACCAATCAAGATTAGTGTGAGAACCACGCCCATGCTTGCTGTTTTTTGAAGTTCTTTTCCAACGATTGGTCCGACGGAATCAAACTTGAGTTCTTGCACCTCTCCATTTTTTTCACGAAGTGCACTGAGGAGCGTTTGATGCTGTGGCTCCGAAAGCGTTTCGGTGCGAATCAGATATCCGCGATCTCCCGTTGTTTGAATGGTGGCGTCTTTGTATCCGATAGAGCCGAGTGTGGTGCGAACATCATCTACCGCAACCGGGTTTGCAAATTCAATCTCGGTTAAACTTCCCCCGGTAAAATCGATTCCGAATTTGAGTCCAGGAGTGAAGAGGAGAATGATGCTCGCAAGAATGGTCACTCCAGAAAAAATGAACCAGATGTTTCGGTTTTTAACAATGTGAAGTTTCATACATTATTTTTTCTTGAGAGCGAGGAGAACTGGATTGCGCGCCCATTTCCAAGCGAGTGTGTTATTGAGGTAACTGCGAGAAACAGTGATCGCGGTAAACAAACTCAGGACAACTCCAATCGCAAGCGTGAGCGCAAATCCACGAATGAAGCTGGTGCTGAACCAATAGAGCACCACGGCAGAAATCAGCGTTGTAAAGTGTCCATCTCGAATCGCGGGCCAGGCACGGACGAATGCCTCATGAACCGCAGAATCGTAATCTCGACCCGCGGCAAATTCTTCCTTTAAGCGTTCAAAAATAAGGACGTTTGCGTCCACAGCAATTCCGATCGACAAAACCAATCCAGCAATACCGGCAAGCGTGATGGTGACGTCGAAGAATTTATAAAGAAGGAGGTTGAGAAACGTGAAGAGGATCAGAGCGATCACCGCAATGAGTCCAGGGAGACGATAGGCAAGCAGCATGAAAA
>JBBTSF010000036.1:0-1665 GCA_038064815.1 Patescibacteria group bacterium | reverse complement strand
TACCTGAATTTTGCACCACTTTGCTCGTTTTCTACTGTTGAGTCAAACTTCTATCTTTCCGATCACATTTGGCCACCTCCTTTTCTGTCCGTGCACGATTTATTTTGCACGGCACGGACTTGTGTTTCAACATGTTATGCCGCCTTTTTTCGACGGCGGTCCAGATAGCCAAGGAAGTCAATAAGTCCTGCGGACCGTTGATCATGGACGGAGTAGCGAACCTCGTCTCGGTTACCGTGAGACAGGATCTTCGCTGCCACAAAGAGCATTTTCAGGCGGGCGATGCGCAGCGTGTGATCAGGCATAGTAATCTGTCGGGACGTTTCGATATTTTTGCCCGCTTGCTTCTGCCGTTGGGCATGGCCCGCCAAAAGCTTCATCCAACGCCATAGATTATAGGCGACCATCACGATCTGAAAATAGGCATGATGTGCCTGGAATCGCTTGGAAGGGATCGCCAACACTCCTTCGCGTTGAGCTTCCCCGATGAGATTCTCCACATTCGCCCGTTGATCGTAGTTGTCTATAACCCGATGCGGCTTTCCTCTTTCATTGGTCGCGAACACCCGGTAGAGGTAATTCTCAGACTCCAACAGTTTCAACTGTCGATCCCCCCGTTGGTCTTCCCGGATGCGCATGACAACAAACCGGCAGGGACTTTCCCATCCCAGCGGCTGATACACACACTCGTTGTATTCGTAGTCACCATGACGGTACCAGCCGCGCCTGCGAAACGGCGGATCACAGCGCTTGTTGCCGAACGTAAAGAGAAAACCCTCGTCCAGGCAGGCTTTTACGCTCTCCCATCCGATGAACTCTCCATCTCCGCGCACATGCACCTCCCGTACACATGCGGGCAACTGCTTCCGGAATTGCCGAACCTGTCGGTCGACTTCCTCGTTGCAGATCGTCTCACCCCGCCGTTGCGTACCACAGAGATATTCCCGGGTCTCCTCCAGAAAGCACAGCACCGGCCGCAATCCCTTCTTGCCGCGGTGTTTCGTGTTGTGCCCCTTGCGAGCCCCTTCGATGGCCCCGTACACCGTGGCCACCGTAGTGTCAATGTTCACCGTCACCCGCCGCGGCGTATAGTCACACAACGCCCACACTTTCGTTCGCAACATCGCTCCCAGTCTCAGGAGCGCCGCAGACTGCACTATTCCCAGTGATGTCAAGTATCGCCAGAACGTGCTCACCGCTGGCAACACCGCAACGCGTAGCACACCGCTCACCATCGCATCTGTTCGAATGTAGGCAAAGTGTCCCAGCCGTTGAAATCCGATAAACAGCAACAGCAGCATCCCCAGCACCATACGATAGCCACCCAGCTTCGGCGCCCGTTTCGGATGAACGTAATGTTCCGTAAACGCTTCCTCAAAGTCGATCAGGTCTAGAAACTTCACCAGCGCCAGCAATCCACCAAAAGCCGTCAGCCGTTCCGAACACTCGCCGTACGGGGTCTCTGGCGTAATCGTTGTTCGCGGCTGCTCACGCACCTTTCGATTCTCATTTTGACCTTGCTTGTTACCTCGTTTCCCGCCACTCTTATGCTTAACCATTTGGGTTACCTCCGTTTGGATTGATGTGTTTTGCTTTAAGTCAATCCTACAGCGGTTCCCAAATGGTTTTTCAACCAATAATTACACGCTCAATGCAAAATTCAGG
>JBBTSF010000035.1:0-18425 GCA_038064815.1 Patescibacteria group bacterium | reverse complement strand
TTGCATGGAGGGATTTTCTTCGTTCACAAAACGGAACACATGTCCTTCTGGCAGATACGGATATTTTGGTTCGGTCATAGTTGATAATGTAACAAGACGGCGGCTTCGCCTAACGTTTTTGCTTCGACGAGTCGCATATTGATGCGGTCAAAGTCCGTAGCAAGTGGAACGCCTTGTCCAAACAAAACCGGCTCGATTGTAAGATAAAGATCTGTGATCAACCCGTCTTTGAGAAATTGTGTGTAGATCGACGAACCACCCGCAACGACCACTCGTTCGCACTTCTCTTGCGACAGACGAAAAAGAAGTTCTTTGGGAGACTCCTCTGTAAATTCAACTGTTCCTGTTTCCAAACTAACCCCTAACCCCTCGCCCCTAACCCCTCTCGTCATCACAATCGTCCGTCTCCCCTTCAGCGGCTTGCCGATCGTCTCGAACGTCTTGCGTCCCATGATGAGGGTGCCAACTTCTTTTGTTTTTTCAATAAAAAAATTCAGATCTTCTTTGGATGTCCAATCAAGCGAACGTTGATCCGCTGTTTGGGCAATCTTTCCATCAGCAGAAATGGCCGCGAGGAGAATCACTTGCATATCAGTAAACATTGACCGTGATTTCCATTCCTTTAATCGACTCGAGTGGCTGATACTTATTTTTCAAATCTTGAAAAATTTCTTCTACAAGCGTCACGTCTCCTGCAACGGCGCGATCGTAACTTCCGGGAGGAACACGAAATCTCACAGGAGCGTGTTCATGTTCGCGTGTCAGAAACTCTTGTGCGGCTTCAAAATGATTGTCGTAAATGTGTGCGTTGCTGATCGTGTGCGTGTAAATTCCAGGCTCCAGTCCCAAACGTTCAGCGAGAATACATTGGAGCAACGCAAAACCCGCTGCGTCGTGCGGACATCCAAGCATCATGTCGTTACTGCGAACGATGTTGTGTAGATGCAGTTTGCCGCCGGCGATATTTGCCGTGAAGGAATACGGGCACGGAAGATTCTTTTTAGAATCAACCGCCAGACCGTCATCGGCCGGATCCCACGTAATCACAACCGCATGTCGTGAATGAGGATTCTGGGTGAGATGGTTGATTAAACAATCGATTTGATCTCGTCCAAAGTGATGACGCCAGCGATATCCATATGCGGCTTTGACTGTTCCATCGGGCTCCAAAAAATCATCCCAAATTTTTGTAAACTGCCGAAGCCAGGTGGGATTGTTTTCTCCCATCAAATACCAAATCTGTTCGGCGATAAAAAGCTTGAGCGGAATTTTACGAAGGGTTAAAAGAGGAAAATTTTCCGCGACATCAATACGAAGCGTCACCCCCGGAAGCATCCGTGTCGTACGACCAGACCAAGGATTGGGAATCTCATATCCATCGGTCATAATGTCTTTAATTGCTTGCCGATATTGGGTGTCGAAGGTTGTCATAGTACTGACACTGTACCGGACTTCGACCTTGTTTCCAACAACCGCTTTTTCCTCTAAAATGCGACTATTATGCAAATCCCTGTGGACATCTTAAAAACACACCCGAATGCCGTTATTCCGGCCTATGCATCCCCAGGCGCATGCGCCTTTGATCTGTGTCCGATCGAAGACGCGACCATTGAGCCAGGAGAGATCGTTCGGTTGCGAACCGGGCTTGTGATCTGTGTTCCGGAAGGCTACACCCTGCTCATTGCAGCACGCTCGTCTCTCCCCCGAAAGTACGGACTTTGTGTCCCACAAGGATTTGGAATCGTGGATAATGACTTTTGTGGGCCAGAAGACGAACTCCTTATCCAACTTTTAAACTTCACAGATAAACCAACGGAAGTTAAAAAAGGCGACCGAGTGGTTCAGGGAATGTTCGTTCCGATCGTCAAAAGTCAGTTTCAGGAAGTCACGAATCTGAGCAATTCGTCACGTGGTGGTTTTGGTTCAACGGGTTAGTTTGATATAATTTTATGGATCGTACGGGTCGATTTATCATGTTAGATGGAATTGCAGGCAGTGGAAAATCCACCGTCTTGCGAGCCATAGAAGCGTGGGCAGAGGAATGCCATCACCGCGTATTTCGACTTTCTCAATGGAAAGAAGATGCGCCGCCGAATTTTGAAGATGTGCGTGACCACGACGTATTTTTTACATACGAACCAAGCCGCACGTGGATCGGCCGAGCGATTCGTTACGAACTGTCTCGTGAAGACCATCCGTATTCAGGAGAAGAGCTGGCACACGCGTTTGCACTTGATCGTCAGTTGATGTATCGACGACTCATCATCCCCGCGCTGAACGCAGGCAAAACGATCATTCAAGATCGAGGCGTCTCCACATCGTTGGTCTATCAACCCATTATGTCCGGGGGTCTTCCCATTGAAGCCATCATGGCGCTTCCTGGGAACAAACTTGCATTGCAGTACGCACCAAATGCACTCATTCTTGCCAAACTTTCGGCTGAAGAAGCGGCGACACGCATCCAAGCAAGAAGTGACGATCCAAAAGGAGTGTTTGCAAATGTGGAGTTTCTCAAAAAATTAGCCATGCGTTTCGACGAACCCTGGCTGCGAGATCTATTTGAATCCCACGGAACAACCATTCACGAACTCGACACCTCCGGAACACTTGAAGACACATCCGCGCGCGCTCAAGCACTCGTCGATCACATTCTCTCCACCTGCTAACCTTTTCTTACTTCTTTTACCTCTGATACTTCTTTTACCTCCCTCCCTATGCCCAAGCTCATTTCCGTCGGCCAACTCATCGACACCTCCTGGGAACTTTACCGCGAGCGGTTTAGTGAATTTATAAAAATTTCGGCATGGCTTCTCCTACTCGCCCTTTTTTATACGCTTTCCCTGATTCTCTACCCTTCTGCAAGCACGCTTTGGTTTTCACATAATCTAACCGTTGCCGAAAACATTGGAGTCATCTTGTTCGTCCTCACGAACTACGTCTTCTCTCCCATCCTGGGATTATGCGTGCTGATTGGTCTTGTCCGCGCCATGAAGTCCCACGTGAGCGGTCGTAGCGTCAATACAAAAAAACTGTTCACAGAAATTCGCTCACTCTTCTTTCCCACATTGATTGTCTCCATCCTTGTCGCCTGTCTCATTCTTGCGGCTGTCGTGATCGGGTTTGGCCCAACGATTATTCTGGATTTAATTGGCGCATTCTTTGATAATCTGATCATCATGGCGATCGGAAACATCCTGTTGATTCCAGGAGTATTCGTCGCCGCGGCACTTTGCTTCATCTGGACGATTGAATATGTACTTGCTCCATACGCTGCGATTTTGGATGGAGAGCGCGGTCGAAAAGCGCTTCGCACAAGCCGTGCGCTCATTAAAGGAAAATTCTTTGCGACATTTCTTCGTCTCGTGGTTCCAAAACTCGTCTTTCTTATTTTCGGTGTGCTGATCATGGCGATCTTTTCCTATTTTGCTGAAATCATCCTGAACGTTGCGGGAGGGCTCAGCCTTGATCTTCGACTCCGCATCACCACCATGATTGAATGGAACCTTCCTGTGATCATTGCCGTGTTCTTGAATCCACTCATGATTATCGCAGACGTTCTTCTGTACGGCGCTTTAAAAGGTGAATAATGCTCAACGTGTATGCGCTCCCCTCTGGCTCTCATCGCTGAAAGTGCAAAAACCTACAAAACAGATTTCCCAACATTCATCGGATATTCTGCATGGCTTCTCTTCCCATTTGCGGTTTTCGTCTTGCTGGACTTCCTTCCCGATTCGCCCATCGTGAATGTGTTGGAAGTGATACTCATCATCGCAGAGCTCTGTCTTTATGTTTGGATCGCGCTTATTCTCATGCTCTTTGCGAAGGCACGCATCAAAAATGAAGCGATCGATTCCACACTGCTTCCGCAAAAGGCCAAACAACTTATCCAACCCGTTCTCTTGATTGCGGTTTTACAATTTCTGATGCTGGTTGGTGGATTTATTCTACTCATTGTTCCCTTTTTTATTTTCGCGGTTTGGTTTGGACTCGCACAATTCACCACCGTATTCGAGAATAAGCGTGGGTTAGAATCTCTCAGTGCGAGTCGAGCGCTTTCCAAAGGACGTTTTTGGAAAACAGCGAATCGCATTATTGTCGGTCCACTCCTGCTGATGGTTGGGTATTATATTCTTTTGGCGCTGGTGATTAGTTTATTGACCGCCATCCAGGGAGTTGATCCGATCGAGCTTCTCGCAGGAGAAGTTCCACTTTGGATCAATGTCGTTGAAGCCATTGGACAGCTCTTTTACGTCCCCATTCACGTCATCTATCTGACACACGTCTACCTTGAACTCACTTCAACCCATGCAACAGCGCCTCTTGAAGAGAGCTGTGACATTGCATAAGATTGGGGACATTATGAACTATCAACCCATCATTGGACTGGAGATTCACGTTCAGCTCAAAACAAAAACCAAGATGTTCTGCAGCTGTTCTGCACACGAAACATCTGCTGAGCCCAATACAAACGTGTGTCCTGTGTGTCTTGCCAATCCGGGAGTCCTTCCTGTTCCAAACGAACAGGCGATTCGATTTGGCGTTCTGATGGGACTCGCGCTCAATTGTACAATCGCCCCGCATTCCAAATTCGATCGCAAAAACTATTTCTATCCTGACCTTCCAAAGGCCTATCAAATTTCGCAGTACGATCAACCGATTGCCGTGAATGGATTTTTGGAAGTAGGAGAAAAACGATTTGGAATCACACGCGCGCACTTAGAAGAAGATGCGGCAAAATCGTTTCATGGAAGCGAAGGAAAAACCTACGTCGACTACAACCGTGGAGGAACACCCTTGATCGAGATTGTGACAGAGCCAGATTTCCGTTCCGCACAAGACGCAAAACTCTTTTTGCAAGAACTCCGTTTGATCGCGCGCTACCTTGGCGTCTCTGATGCGGACATGGAAAAAGGTCATTTGCGATGCGACGCAAACGTTTCGTTGCGTTTGATCGACGACAACGGAGAAACCGTTGGCGCAACATTCAATCCAAAAACAGAAGTCAAAAACTTAAACTCGTTTCGACATGTCGAGCGCGCGATTGAACATGAAATTCAGCGTCAGACAAAATTGTGGGAAGCGAACACGCCACCGATGATTTCCACCACGCGCGGTTGGAATGACACAAAACAAATCACCGAAGATCAGCGTTCAAAAGAGGACGCAGCCGATTATCGCTACTTCCCAGATCCAGACATTCCTGCGCTTGCTCTGACCGATATCGCCAACGAGATGCGCGCGCAGATGCCAGAACTCCCTGCCGCACGACGTTTGCGTTTGCAAGAAGAATACAGTCTCAAACCCGCAGACGCCCGTCAGATTTGCGAGGATCCTGCACTTGCAGACTTCACGGAGAGTGTCTTTTCAGAACTCACCTCGTGGCTCGAGAGTGTGGAAGACACCGTCGATAAAGATAAGGATCGCCTTGCAAAACTTGTGAGTGGGTGGCTTCTCTCAAAACTTACCGGCGTACTCATCGAACGTAGCATCGACGTGCGCGTCATGAAGATCACTCCGGAAAACTTCGCAGAATTCCTCACACTCATTGCCACCAAAAAATTGAACAACGCGACAGGTCTGAAAGTGCTCAGTGCTATGCTCGACGACGGCAACAGCCCAACGCACATCATGGAAGAGTTGCAGCTCGGCCAAATGGACGACGCGGGAACTCTCGCAGATGTTGTCGATCGTGTCATCGCAAACAATCCAAAAGAAGTGTCCCGCTACCAGGCCGGAGAAGATCAACTTCTCACCTTCTTAATGGGAATGGTGATGAAAGAAACAGGTGGAACCGCAGACGCAAAGCTCACACGAAACATGTTGCTTGTGAAATTAAAGGCGTAAAAAAACACACCAGCGCAATGCTGGTGTGTTTTTTTAACAACCATTAAACAGACGTATACCACTGAACGGTATTTAAGATGAGCCCAAGAACCTCAAGTACGAAAAAGGCAACACCCCATGGCATCCATCTTTTCTGAATATGTTTGAATTCTTCCACACTTTCCCATTTCTGCGCTTTCCACGCCCATTCATTCCCTTTCATTCCAAGCACAATAATCATAATCAAATTGACTCCTGGAATAAACGTCAGCAAAGAAATCCAGACACTGTGAGACAAACCCCAAATCCATGTCAGACCCGCTGCTCCCCAATTCCATCCTTCAATTTCTTTTGGAACAGTGGAGAGAGACTTGTTTCCCGAACGATCATCAAACTTTGCTCCATCGACGAGTACGCGTTTGTTTAAATAGATGATTCCGATGGGAATCCCAATCACAATGCCAATCACCGCGAGGATTCCGAGAAGCGCCAGAGAAACATTTACAATTCTCCCTACCACAAGCGACATGGACGAAGCATCGGTCGAGGTACTCAATGCAAACTGCATGATTGCATAGACAACAAGAATCACAATAATTGAAACAAACGGACCCAAAAGAAACATCAGCCCAATTTTTTTATTTCTCTTCGGAACCACACGAACCATTTTTCCTGACTCACTCATACCAAAATCATTAGTGAATAAATTTGTCGACAAGAGGAGTTACTTCCTCTTTTGATTGAACCCATTGTATCCGGCTGTCGCGTTTAAACCAAGTCATTTGGCGCTTTGCGTATTGGCGGGTGGCTTGTTTGATTTCCTGAATCGCACTCACTAAAGACATCTTTCCTTCAAAGAACCAACAGATTTGTCGATAGCCAATCCCGGACATCGAATCGATCTTGGATCCATATTTTTTCTCAAGCGCACGCACTTCGTTCACCAAACCGTTCGCAATCATTTCATCCACGCGGGTGTTGATGCGTTCGTTCAACACCTCACGATCTACAGACAAACCAATCTGTAACACATCGTACTTGGGAATCCCTTTTGTTTGTTGTTGCGAAAATGGTTTACCCGTCAGCCGCGTCACTTCCACAGCACGCACCAGCCGTCGCTTATTGTCCCGATCAATAATCTCTGCACCTTCGGGATCAATTCGTTTCAACTCCGCAAACAGATCTCCCACGGTTTTTTGCTCGAGCTCTGCGCGCAAGACAGGATCAGCCGGAGTCTGTGTGAGGTCGTAATTATCAATCAACGCATGAAGCCACAACCCTGTTCCACCCACCAAGATGGGAACATGACCACGTCGCACAATTTCTGCAATTTTTTTCTCTGCGTATTCCTTAAATTCCGCCACAGAATAATCTGTATCTGGATCCACAAGATCGATCCCCCAATGTGAAACTCCTTCGACAATCACAGGCTTTGCTCCTTCGATCATTTGTCTCAATGTCCCACCTGTCTCAATAGGATCACCCGCAACTTTCGCCGTTCCAATATTCATCTCACGGTAAATCTGCCGGGAATCAACAGAGATCACTTCCCCATTGAATCGTTGTGCAATTTCAATCCCAAGTCCGGTTTTCCCAGAAGCGGTTGGACCACAGATGGAAATCAGTTTTGGTAAATTCATAAAGATCCTTCAAGTAACCAAGTGCTCGCCTTTTCAATCTTCACATCCACAATCTTCCCCACCAAATCCGCCATTGCAGGAAATTTTACCAATTTCATCTCTCGAGAATTTCCATAACAAAATCCCGGCTGACTCGCGAGGACCTCTTGCATCTTCTGCGGCATCAACAACATTTCCTCTGTGATCTTTGGTGGTTCGTGACGTTCTACCAAAACGGAAACCGTCTTTCCAACAAACAATTCGTTCTTCTCACGTGTTATTTTTTCCATCAACTCCTGCAGAACATTCCATCGTTCTTTTTTCTCTGCCCCAGAAACATCATCTTTAAATGCACGCCACGCAGCGGTTCCAGAACGCACGGAATATTTGGCGGTGTACGAAATATCAAACTGCACACGTTTGTACAACTCGACCGTCTGTTCAAATACCTCTTGTGACTCCCCGCAAAATCCCACAATGATATCTGTTCCAATCGCGATGTTTGGCAAGCGCGCGCGAATACGATCCACGACATCCACATATTGCTGCGCGGTGTAGCGTCGATTCATACGGCGCAGAATATCATCGTCGCCAGATTGGACAGGCAGATGCAGAAAATTGACGTGTGCCGGAAGCGCCATCGCATCAATCACTTCATCCGTCATATGCAATGGATGTGGCGCGGTAAAGTGCAGCCGCTTGATCTGCGGGATCTGATTGATTTCCCAAAGCAGCGCAGCGAAGTGGTCTTTATACGGATTGTCTTTTGAAAATGTCTCCGCATCAGGCGCACGATAACTATTTACCGTCTGTCCAAGAAGCGTGACTTCAACACAATCATGGGCCGCAAGATCTCGAATCTCTTCCAGAATATCTGTCACAGAACGATTCTTCTCAAGCCCGCGCGCAAATGGGACAACACAGTACGTACAAAATTTATTGCAACCCGTCTGGATACTGACAAACGCTTGGCGAGTGGTGTGGCGATCTGGAGTGATCTTCAAATAATCTTCGATGATGTCAGGACTGTTCACAAGTTCCGGTCGAAGTTCCGCAATCCAACGCGGAAGTTGCCCCATCTGTGCGGTTGGAAAATACAAATCAACAATCGGAATCTTTTTACGAATCGCGCCATCGCGATCGCGCCCTGGCATACAACCGGTGATTCCAAGAATCAAATTAGGTTTTTCTTCTTTCAGTTTCTCAAACGTGTGCACCAAACTAAACACGCGATCTTCGGCCGTCTGTCGCACAGAACAGGTATTGATCAAAATCAAATCCGCGTCTTCGGGTTTATCGGTCGATCCAAACCCAACTTTCTGAAGCATACTAGAAAGACGCTCAGAATCGTTCTTATTCATCTGGCAGCCAAAGGTAATCAGGTGATATTGAGGAACCATCATAGACGCGTGAAAGCTTAGCAAATTGGAGACAAACAAAAAAGAGGCGGTCGTTGGCTCGGACGAGATTAGATCGCCTTGGCAAGCACCTCTTTTGATTCATTTGTTTCCGCGACCGCAGACGCAGCCGCACCCATCCAGCGCTGAACCGCATGTTCCCAATACGGATTTTTTGGATCCTCCGAGTGCAGGATTGTCACGACCTGTTCCTCATCGCCTAATCCCATTGGGACATGGACATCGTCTCTTTGTGTCGGAACATTAAACGGCGCAAAAATTTCCATCTTCGTTTGCGGTGTGTACTTTGTAGGCAACTTCCCAGAAACCGTATCAACCGCCATCTCGATAATATTAGAAGGTCGCGCAAACGCTTCCACAGGAGTGCCTGCAACCGCTTTTTCCATAAACGCGTGCCAGATCGGAGCCGCAACAATAGATCCATCCGCTCCGTTTCGCATCGGTGTGTTGTCGCTATTTCCGACCCAGACACCTGTCACAAGACTCGGCGTAAACCCAATCGCCCATCCGTCACGATTCTCTTGTGTGGTTCCGGTCTTTGCGGCAACCGGTCGATCTCCAAGAACTAAATTGCGACTCAAGCTGCCAAAAATGTATTGTCGTGCGTTATTGTCAGAAAGAATATTCGTGATCTGATACGCAACAGCGGGATCCAAAACAGTTTTCCCCGGCGATGCTTCCGTTGTTTTAATCATGACCCCGTTATGATCCTTCACAGACAAAATAGACCGAACTTCATGTTTCACCCCACCTGTCGCAAACACGCCAAACGCACTCGTGTGATCAAGAAGCGTGACCTCTGCCCCACCAAGCGCGAGAGATGGACCGTAACGAGTTGGATCTGTAAGCGTCGTGATTCCCATATTTTGGGCTGTGGTGATCGAATCCTGGATGCCAGCAAAGAAGAGTGTTTTAACGGCGGGAATATTAAGAGATCCTTGCAGCGCTTGCCTCGCAGAAACCGGACCACGTTCTCTGCCGTCATAGTTGCGTGGAATATAAGAGCCACTGCCATACGTTCCAAAATTTGTGACCACATCCATCAGCATCGTTGCCGGGTTCATCCCTTTTTGGAATGCCGTTGCATACACATACGGCTTGAATGACGAACCAGGCTGGCGCGGCTGAAGCGCGACGTTCACCGCTCCATCCTGCACGGGATCAAAATAATTATGACTTCCCACCATGGCGAGAATCTCACCTGTTCGTGGATTCATGGAAACGAGCGCGGCGTTGCCACCGTTGTATCTTTTTTGATTCTTCACGACCTGAGCATCAATCAGTTCTTCAGCCGTTGTTTGCAAATTCAAATCAAGCGTCGTTGTCACCTCCAGTCCCTGTTTCAGCAATACATCCTCCCCGTATTCCTTCTGCAACTGATCGATGACGAACATCACAAAATGCGGAGCGCGAATGGGGGTAACAGGTTTCTTAAACGCAACAGGTTGCGCCGTTGCTCCCGCGATCTGTTCCTCTGTGGCATATCCCTGTTTTTTCATCGCCTCCAAAATAGCCTTTACGCGCGCATCAAGTTCGTCGCGATGTGTCCCATAAGGAGAATAATACGTCGGTGCTTTAGGAAGCGCCGCGAGATACGCCGCTTCGTAAAGAGTCAGCTCCTGCGCATGTTTCCCAAAATAACTTTCGCTTGCCGCTTCAATCCCATACGCATTCGATCCATACGGAATGATATTGAGATACATCGCCAAAATCTCATCTTTCGTATACTCCCGTTCCAACTTGAGACTCAAGACGATTTCCTTAAACTTCCTTCCAAAACTTTTTTCTCTCGTGAGAAGCGCATTTCGGACGAGCTGTTGAGAAATCGTACTGCCGCCTTGTCTGAGTTCACCCGATTTCACATCGATGATTGCCGCCCTCACAATACTCTTCGCGTCAAACCCAGGATGCTTGTAAAAATCTTTATCCTCGGCCGCGATCGTCGCTTCTTTCACGACGTCCGGAATGTCCGCGAAAGGCACGGGTGTGCGCTTCATTTCCCCGTAAAGTTCGTAGAGCAGCACACCATGACGATCATATATTTTTGTCGATTGAGCAAATGTGAGTGGCTCTAACACAAACATCGTCCTATCGAGTAAGGAGATTCCAGAGACGGTGAGCAAAACGCCCACGACGATGAGAGGGCGAATATCAAGCATATCTATACATAATAGACGATTTGAAAAGAAATATATTTCTCTTCTTCACGATCATCTCATGTGGATGCTTTTTCTTGTTGAAATGATCGGAAAAATATATGATGGAGGCATACTTTGTTCGTATTTTTAGAATTAAAACGACTTTTTAAAAAGAGAAACGATTTATGGGAAGACTCGCAAGACAAGCTCCGGCTACAGAAGGAGCACCCTCAGAGGTGGCAGAATTACATGAAGCCGCCAGAGAACCCGAGAGCGAGCCCGCGGCAGAAGCAGCCGAGGCAACCCGCGAGGTTGGTGACACAAAAACAGTCGATGCCCTTGATGGAAAACCCGTGCAGGAAGTTCTTGCGGGCTCTGTTGAAACGGGAGACGGAAAGACACTCGATGTCGTTGTTCGTGATCGAGAGGGTGAGAAAGCTTTGCGATTGGTTGACCCGATCGTGGAGGCAGAACGTGAAGTTGGCGCCACAAAAGTAGGTCTTGTGGGCGCTGCTTATGATTCAACAGCAAAAATCGCGGTGAGTGTGACGGGGGTAAAGGGAGAGGCAAAAAAAGCGGCCTTGGCAGAATTAGAGGGGCTGAAACCGGGAATGATTGTAGACATCATTGGAACAGATGATCCTGACGCAGCCATCACCACAGCGCTTCATGAAAAAGCAAAAGTGATTGTTCTGGCTGGATCAGATAGAGAACCAAGAACAGGAAAATCCAAGACTGAAACGGCAGACTTACGATCTCCATCATGGACGGCTGTTGAGGTGGATAATCAACGGATTGAAGACCTACAAGACAAACTCGAAATTTTTACGGAGAAACAAGCGCAAGCCAATCGTGATGTGAGAAGCTTTGGACCAGACTCTGGGTCTGATCGCGATCGAAAAGCCTTTAGTGAGAGTTACGCAAATTGGGACGAGGGGAAAAAAGAAGATTGGGAGAAAGCCGTCCACAAAGTCGTGGCGCTTGATCGAGCTGTCTATGAAACACGCGTGGCGCTCAATCCATACATGAGCGATGCAGAGAAATCCAAAATCGCGGATGAAATTGAAGGAGTGGTCGAAATCGTTCCAGATGAATTGTATGCGAAAGGATACGAGACTGTGAAAGAGCATGTCGATTTACTGGAAGCGAAACTGCGCAAACTGGAAAAACGAAAGCCAAGTGGAATGCGGTCGGAAAATCAAAAAGCAGAAGCAACGTACAACCAAGTTCTCACAGAATATCGTCGCCACGCAGGAATGGCTTCCCTGATGAAACGAGAGTACGATCTGGCCAACATCGATAAAAAAATCGATGCCATGGTGGCAGAAGCAACGACGAAACGTACAAAAAAAATCGCCACGGGGACAAAAATTTACGACGCCGCCATTGCAGACATGGGCTCTGTTACGGACTTACAAGAAGAAGCTCGGCGGTTACGAAAAGAAAAAGAAGCACTCGAAGCCGTCGGGCTTGATCTTGCATTTGATCCTGACAAAGAAATCTTAAAGACTCAGGATAAATTTTATCATGCTCTGGTTGCGGATTATCAAAAAGATCCAGGTCGCATCCGAAACTATGTTGAGACCGCTCTGGCAAATCCAAGCACTCCCGACAAGACACGTGACGTGATGCTCGTATTTAGAGCGGACATGATCCGCGCGGGGGAAGAAAGGGACGCAAAGCCAGCGGCACCGAAAGCGACAAAGGGAAAAGCAGAAGCGACACCAGTTGTAGAACCAGTAGGAAAAGAGGTGCCTGCGAAAAAAGTCGCTCCAAAAGTGGATGCGGTTCCAGTCGCGGCGGCAGTAGATGCAACACCGACAGCGGACGCGACTCCAGCCGTCGCAGCAGCACCAGAAGCAAGTAAACCTAAAAAAGCGGACGCCCCCGCAGCGGCATCAGGTGGTGAACCAGTACCATCGGCAGCACCGGACGCAGGAGTGCCTGTGGAACCTGCAAAAGCAGAAACGTCTGCAGAGTTTGATGCACGCTATAAACAGATTCAACAATATCTCAAAGATCAATTTGAACTGAATCCCGAAGCGCTCTTGAAAAAAATGGACGAGGTGGAAAATGATCTGAATTCCCCTCCCGCTGACCGCAAAGCGACGGAGGATTTTCGACGCGACGTTGTGACACCTCTCATAGATGCAGAATTTGACTACCTGATGAAAAAAGAGGAAAAAAACCCGGAAGGTCTTGCTGCTTACATGGATGCAGCTCTCAAGAGTCCTGAAACCCATCCGGCAATTCGATCGGCAATAGAGCAGTTTCGGAATATAAGGGCATATGAAAAAGCGAACTTAGCCTCTTCGCTCTTGCTTCCAAACGACACAGATACCAACTCAAGATTGCAAGCTGTATTGTATGAAACCCTTGTTGATAAATACAAAACGGAACCAGACACAGTCGTCCAGCACGTCGATGCAATGCTCGCAGATCCATCTCTCACCCCCGCAAACCGTGAGGTCATGGAATCGGTAAAGGAAGATATTACGCGCTGGACACTCGCTGCAGAAAAGAAAGCGACGGCAGAAAAACCGGTTGAAACAAAAATCCCTACGTTTGCTATTGGGACGAATGTAAAAGTCAAAATAAAAGATCGTACCTTTCGGAATTTTGGAGGGACGAATGTGAAGGTCAAAAGGTTAGCTCAGGAAGGATGGTCTGTCATAGGGGTTCCTGACTCTGGTGGAAGTCACAACTATTACACCTTGAAAAATGGAGATAAAGTCATGACCGCAACGGTCGACATGCTCATCTTAGACAACGCCGCCACCGAGGCGAAGAAATCAGAGACAAGAAAAGGACCAGGTGTAGATTTGAGCGCCGAAAAATCAGCAAGAGAAGCTGCAGCTGCCGAGACTGCGAAAGCTGAGGCAGAAAAACTCAAAGCAAAAGAACCAGAACCACTTCTTCCCCGCGAATTTACAAAGGGAGACAAGGTGAAACTCCCAACCGGAAAGGATGGAGCCATGGAAGACTGGGAGATTTTTGCGCCACCTCCATCGATCACAGGCGCAAAAATTGATGCGTTCGATTTGAAAAAAGTTGGGGTGAAGAAAAGAAAGGGTGACAAAAGAGGTGTTCCTCTCTCAGAATTACAACTCCACAATCCACCGGTTCCAAAAACTCCAGAAACGGCGGCAGGTTCTCCAGACACAGCCGCTGAAACTCCAAGTTGGCTTGCGGGAAAGTCACGCGAGCAAATCTTGAAAGAAAGAGGAGACTTAATCATGGGTCGATTTGATGCGTTTGGCGATATTCTCTTAGCCAGAGTCTTTACCAAAGACCTTGAATTTGTTAATAAAAAAATTACGGAAGCAGAAAAAAAATCTGCAGGTTCTGCGACGACAGAGGATAAAGAAGAGCAGAATCGCCGTCAGCAGATGCTTGATCTCATCCCACCTGAAGCACAACCGACACCAGAGGACATGGCATTAGAAGCAAGATTCGAAGCCGCTCGTGATGTTTTCTCAAGAAAAAGTAAAAGACTCAAACCAAAAAGCAAAGAATACTTGGCTCTTCAGGAAGAATTTTTCAAGGTCCGCGATGAGTATTATCAATCACAAGCCGAAAAAATATTGACGGTCGCAACTGCACTCAATATTCCATCTGTAGACGGATACATAGGAAAAAATCTTAAATCAGGAGATCGTGTATACACGACCACACGATCAGAAGTCGCAGAGGACGGAACTCGAACTTCGGTTGTGGATGCATGGAAAGTGTTGTTTGTGACAGACTACACCACCGCTGGTGGAGAACCCAAAGTCATCTTAGAAAAAATTGGTGGTCATGAAAAAAAGCCCGTAGAATTGTCTCAATTTAGACGTAAATTTGGATCATCTGAGGAGATCCACAACTGGACAAAAGGAACAAATCTCGTCGTAGAAAATGATCCGACAGACAACAGAAACGCCGTTCCACTTTCTGAAAATGAAAAAGGCATGACCGATCTGATCCAATCAGAACTCTTGCGAGAAGGCGGGGATCTGCGAGCGCTTGAAACCTCATTTACAGAAACCATTGCAGCGATTCTAGCCGCAGGAAAGAAACCGGAAAATGAAGGACTGCCTGTTGATTTTAAAGAGGCACTCAAAGCAAACAGCAAACGTACATTGTGGCAAAAAATGCGTGGTAAACCATCAGACCGCGTCGCACTGATAAAAAAAATGGAGCAACTGCACTTCGAATACATTGAGAAAAAAGCGGCTGCATAAACATAAAACCACCCTTCAAAGGGTGGTTTTATGTTTGAATAGATTAGAGCAGTGGACGCTTCGATGCATCTCTTGCATGTACGACAAGTTCACTTTGTTCAATCATCACATCTTCTTCTTGTCCAAACACATTGACTTTCATCGCACCGCCCTCTACTTCCTTTTGTCCGATGACGATCGTCCATGGAATTTTCATCATTGCGGAATTACGAATCTTCTTTCCAACTTTCTCATCAGACACATCAAGTTCAACACGAATACCTGCTTCCATAAGTTCGGCGGAAATCTTTTTCGCGTACTCAACGAACGCTTCACTGACGGTTGCGAGTCGGATCTGCACCGGAGCGAGCCAAAATGGAAACGCACCACCGTAGTGCTCGATGAGAATTCCGAGGAATCGTTCGGTGGATCCCAAGATCGCGCGATGGATCACGACCGGACGTTTCTTTGTTCCATCGACGTCGGCATACTCGAGCTCAAAACGCTCGGGTAAATTCATATCAAGTTGAATTGTGGACAGCTGCCATTGGCGACCAATGACATCTTTGGCCATAAAATCGAGCTTTGGACCATAGAATGCCGCTTCCCCGACCCCCACTTCATGCTCCCATCCTCGACTTTCAATCAAACGAGATAAGGCAGCTTCTGACTGTTTCCAGATTTCTGGATCTCCGATGTACTTTTCTTTATTTTCTGGATCGTGTGTAGAAATACGCACCCAAAAATCTTTGAATCCAAACGTACGGTATGTTTCATCAACCATGTCGAGCATGAGATTGATTTCTTGTTCAATCTGCTCCGGTCGCGCAAACACGTGGCAGTCATCTTGTGTGAGCGAACGCACACGGGTGAGCCCAGACAGTTCCCCACTCTTCTCGTAGCGATAATTGGTGGTCGTACAGGTCCAACGCATCGGAAGTTCGCGATAGGAATGCGGAAGGGTTTTGTACAACATCATGAAGTGCGGACAATTCATCGGCTTCAAATAATATTGCGCTTCGTCCTTTAAATTCATCGGGGGATACATCGCATCGTACTTTTGAAGATGTCCGGACATTTCGTAGAGACGGCCTTTGGTGATGTGCGGAATCCAGATCGGCACATACCCCCGTTTCTCCTGCTGTTCAATGATAAAATTTTCAACCGTGCGTCGCAACATCGCTCCTCTTGGATAGAAAAGCGGAAGACCAGGACCAACTTCATCGATGATGGTAAAGAGCTCAAGTTCGGTTCCAAGTTTGCGATGGTCACGTTTCTTTGCCTCTTCTCTCAAGGTGAGATAGGAATCAAGTTCCTCTTGTGTGGGAAAACACGTTCCGTAGATGCGTGTGAGCATTTTGTTCTTTTCGTCCCCACGCCAGTAGGCGCCTGCAACGGAAAGAAGTTTGAAGTATTTCATCTCTTCCTGAGGATTTTCACTGTGCCCTCCACGACAAAGATCCAAAAAATTCCCGGGATCGTTTTCGGTAATCATCTTCCCTTCTCCGGCAAACTGATCGATGAGTTCAAGTTTGTAGGGATTCCACGCAAAATCCTTGCGCGCCTGTTCTGCCGTGACTTCTTTCACCTGAAACGGACCCCATGTTGCGAGAATCTCTCTCATCTTCTCTTCAATACGTGGTAAATCTTCCTCACCAATCTTTACGTCATCAAGATCGCAATCTTGATAAAACCCTTCTTCGATCGCTGGACCGATGGCATTTTTTGCATTTGGCCAAAGACTACGCACCGCTGCTGCCAAAAGATGCGCGCAGGAATGACGGCGACCTTCTAGTGAATCATTTTTCATACATGCTTCTTAGGAATAAAAAAACTCCACTCGATGTGAAGTTTCGGGGTCCGGTCGAATGACTGGACGGTTCCACCCGAATTGCTGGCAGGGTTTCTCTCCTGTACAGCCACTTATGTAAAAAGTTTACCGAGGCAGACCAAAGCCGTCAAGCGACTACTTGATTTCAATTGTGACGTGATCTTTCAAACGTGGGACACGATGCACCCAGAATGGGAAAAATGAGACCTCTACGTCTGTCGCGATTTTTTCTTTGATCAACAAAGCTTCCACTTCTTGTGCATCCATTCCAACGAAACGACCAACCTCGAGGGCTTGGTTCGCATGAGCAAGCACAGCCTTTCCCGTTTGTATCACATGAACACTTGCCGCCTTTTTCTCCACATGAACCTGATCCACACGTACCTCACGTGTCTCTAACCCAAGATCGGTAAATTGCTGACCTTGTCCTAATCCCTCATACAACTTTCGTTCTGCAATTTTCTTGAGGGCTTCGTCATCGTAAAAAACGCCGGAAGTGGTCACTGTTAGTTTGACGTCAAACGTCGTGACTTGATCACCTGGCTTTGCACTCACGCTCTGTTCTCGCACATCCGTAAAAAAAGCTTCGCCCTGATATTGCCCCTTTCTTTGGACACGAAGCATCGCTTTGGCATCTTCCAACATCTCTGCCTTTAACTCTTCCGTAGCCTTTGCAATTTCTTCTTTTGAAAGAACCGTGATGGCTTTGAGTCCTCCCGTAAATTTCTCTGTGCTCTTGCCTGTGATCAATTTTTGTTTTGCTTCAGACAATCCTGGAATCGTGAAAGAAGACGGATCGATATTTCCAGAAGCGCCTTTTTTATCTGCAACGACTTCACCCTGGACACTGCCGTTTGCAGGAACGGTGACCTGTTTTTTGAGACGGAACAAAACAGCACCCGGTGTCAAAAGACGTGTCGTCGCCACAAGTGATTGTGGAATAGAAGAGGTATTTGAAATCGTGACGACTCCGGTCGCAAACGCTTCTTCCTGTTTTTGTGCGTCAGAAGAAGGAGTAAATGTTTTTGATTTTTGCAGAGTGCCCGCACGGACTTCTCCTTGCACTTCCCCATCTGTGCTTGCGGTCTCAACCGTTCGCACAATAAAATCCGTCGTGATTTCTTTCGGCGCGGCGTGCACACGAATAACCGCTTTCATCGTCGACAAGTACAACACGGTGATCAGAGCAATCGCGACAAGCACCACAAACGTAAGCGCAATGCGTCGATACAAAACCAATGGGACCACTTGTGCGTAGTCTTCTTCAACAACAATCGGTTTTGATGCGGCTGCGCGCGGTTTTTTTACCGCGACACGTCGACTTTTTGCAGTCTTACTCGTTGGCATACACGAGTATGATAACACAAAAATTACGTCACTGAAACATTTTGTCT
>JBBTSF010000034.1:1242-5408 GCA_038064815.1 Patescibacteria group bacterium | reverse complement strand
TCACTTATCCACTTTACAAAACCCAAAATTTTCGATACACTCTCCTCATAAGCAGATGACACAAGCGGCAGCTCGCGGGCTGGCGATTTTTTTTATGAAAGAACAGCTGAAGACCTATTTTGGATACGATGCGTTTCGACCGTTGCAGGAAGAAATCATCCAAACCGTTCTACAAAAAAAGGATGTGCTTGTTCTGATGCCGACCGGCGGAGGAAAATCTTTGTGTTATCAATTGCCAGCACTGGCGTTTGAAGGAATCACGCTCGTCATCTCCCCTCTGATTGCACTCATGAAAGATCAAGTCGACGCACTCACAGCAAACGGCATTGATGCCGCGTTTGTGAACAGTTCACTCACCGCACAAGAAATCACCGACGTTCAAGTTCGTGCTAAACGTGGCAGTCTCAAAATCTTATACGTCGCTCCAGAACGACTCGCTCTCCAGGACTTCCAACTTTTCTTAAACCAACTCACCGTCAGTCTCATCGCCATCGATGAAGCGCATTGTATTTCCGAATGGGGACACGATTTTCGTCCAGAATATCGCAATCTTAAGGGTCTGCGCGCAGCGTTCCCCACCGTTCCAGTCATTGCGCTAACAGCGACCGCGACCACCGAAGTCCGCGAGGATATTTTGAGCCAGCTCAACATGCAAAAAGCTCCAGTCTTCTTGTCGAGCTTTAACCGACCAAACCTGCATTATACGGTCGAACCGAAAGACCAAACCTTTGGACGACTCATCAAACGGCTTGCGGACTACAAAGATAAAGCCGTGATTCTTTATTGTTTCTCACGCAAAGACACAGAGTCGCTCGCCGAGGATTTGTGTCATGAAGGCTTCCCTGCTCTTGCGTATCACGCCGGACTCAGTCGAGAACTTCGAAAAGAGACACAGGAAAAATTCATTCGCGATGAAGTTCCAATCATTGTCGCGACGATTGCGTTTGGAATGGGAATTGATAAGCCAGATGTCCGACTGGTCGCGCACATGGATCTTCCAAAAAGTATTGAGGGCTACTATCAAGAAACAGGTCGCGCAGGGCGTGATGGTCTGCCGAGCGAATGTGTTTTATTTTATTCGTTTGGTGATAAACGAAAGCAGGATTACTTCATCAATCAACTCACAGACGATCGCGAGCGTTCACTCGCACAAGAAAAACTGAGTCGAGTCGTCGATTACTGTGAGCAATCCACCTGTCGCCGCAAATTTCTGTTGGAATATTTTGGTGAAGACAGACAAGATGAATCCTGTGCGACTTGCGACAATTGCATCGCCTCTCCGCGCGAAGATCACGACGCCACCGAAATCGCGCAAAAAATTCTCTCTGCGGTTCTGCGGACCGAAGAACGATTTGGAATGGCGTATGTGTGTGACGTGTTGCACGGTTCAAAAAAGAAACGCATCCTCGAAAACAACCATGAAAATTTATCTGTCTTTGGATTAGCGAAATCAATTCCCATGCAGAGTTTACGGGAGTACACACTTGGGCTTATTCAAAAAAAGTATCTCGTAAAAAATCCTGGCGATTATCCAACACTCGCCGTCAGTCCTCTGGGACGAGACGCGCTGCGCGATCGTGCGCAAATTTTGCTTCCCAAGTCAGAAACGATTCTTCTTCCAACGCGTTCTCAAACCAACACCACAAATCCATCACTTTCCGACCCAACTCTCTTCACAACACTCCGCGCCCTTCGCAAAACAATTGCAGACGAACAAAACGTCCCTCCATTCGTCGTGTTTGGCGATCGCACACTCCATGAAATGGCCACCTACTTTCCACAAACAACCCAAACCCTCTCATCCATCTTTGGAGTCGGAAAAAGCAAACTGGAACAATACGGAGATCGCTTTCTTGTATGCATTCAAGCGCATGCAAAGGAGCACTCGCTCACAGAAAAGACTCCACCAGGAAAAATCGTCCGGCCGAATCGACCAACGGTCATCCGTCTGAGTTCAACCTTTCAAAAAACCAAAGAGTTGATCGAACAAAAATATTCCATCGCGCAGATCGCCAAAGAACGATCTCTCAGCGAAGGAACGATCGTTGGGCATCTGATAAAACTTTTAGAAGAAGGAGAACGATTAGATATCGCTCATCTGCAACCAACCGGAGAACGCTTTGAAAAAATTCAACAAACCTTCAAAAACGCAGGTACTCGCATGCTCTCCCCCATCAAAACAATCCTTGGAGATGAGTACTCATACGAAGAAATAAGACTCGCCCGACTGTTTTTATAAATCCTCACCGAGAGAGCGAATGATTTGTTCGTGAATCTCTTCGGCAGAACAGGCACCGTCGAGGTGTGTCACGTTGGTAAAATGACTCTCGTTGTTTTTATAACTCTCCGCAAGAAGCTCTAACCACTTTTTATTCATGGCGACATCATCGACCGCTTGTTGGGTTGTTTGTGTATGTCGTTGTAACGCAACATCCACAGGCAAGGTGAAATAGAATGTTCGATGAACGGAATCGAGAAATCGTTCAAAGATCATTTTCAACGCATCACGTTCTGTCTGTGAAATTTCGCCGAGATGAAACCGCACATCTGCCCACACCGCAACATCGTGAAAGCCGCGATCAATCAACAAATAGTCGACTTTGTTTTTGTGCGCTTCATGTGCATCAATCGCTAAAGAAAAAAAGACGAGCGTGTAGGCAAGGCCTTCAGACACCGGAGTCTGCACGGTCAACGCACGTTCGCGATCCGTCAAAATACCAACGCGTTTGCCTTTCGATTCAAGAAACGTGCGCAGTTTATCAATCTGCGTTGTTTTCCCCGCGCGAGCCATTCCCAAGAATTCAATCACGTACATAGATATTTTTATACAACTCTCGCTGGTGGAACAAAACATTGCAAACAACGCGCGGCGTATTCTGTATCACCAACCATATACCGCTCATCACCTCCCATTAAACGCTGCGATCGTGTTGCGAGGCGTTCGTTGCAAGCCGTGCAAAGTGCGTGAACGTGAACAATTTCGTCTGCCAGGGCGAGAAGATGTGGGATGCAGGGAAAGGGTCGTTCTTGAAAATCGAGATTGAGTCCGGCCACGATCACTTGCTTACCGGTGCGTGCGAGTTGCATAGCGACACCTGGTAGGTCATCTTCGAAAAAATGGGCTTCGTCGATTCCGATGACTTGAGCATTGGCAGCAAACGGAATAATTTCTACCGCAGAAGAAACAATCGTTGCGGCGATACAAGAACCATTCCGTGTACAAATCTCCTCTGCGGTGCGAGTATCGCGTCCCGGTTTAAAAATCAACACATCTCGTTTCGCGATCTTTGCAATCGTTAAACGACGAATGAGCTCTGTACTCTTCCCCGAAAACATCGGTCCGGTAATGACGACAAGCCCTGGGTTGAACATAAGTCCGTTTAAAAAACGAATTCTGCGTCTAGCTTCATGAATTTAAGAAGGTGTTGATACACAACATCATCATCTGACGAAATCTCCCCCATCAGAGCAACGCCGTCATGTTTGCTGACAGAAATACTGGCAGCTGGTTTGCGTTCAGGAAAAAAGGATTCTGTGTATGCCATTCCCTCCCGCGTAAAAATTTTTCCGTGTGGTTTGTTTGTCGTCACAATTTTAAAATCAACAATTCCATCCCATCCTGCATAGATCGCCTGATCCCTAAACTCGTTGTACGAAACAATATAACTATTCCCATCGTATTCAAATTTCCACACGTTTTCAAAACCATTGAGACCATCGTGTACCTTTACGCCGACGGGAACTTCAAACGAGATACCAACATCGCTCGCAGAATATGTTTCAAAGGCGATCGTCTCGTTGTTTTCGACGGATGGATATGTCGTAACTTTTGTGTAAAAACAACCTGTTCCAACAAACAGCAGACTCAAAATGGCAAAGCTGAGATATTTTTTCATATGAGGTATCTATCCTTTATTATTTTCTTTTGAGATCACCAAGCGATACTTTGTAGCCTCAGTTCTTTGATATTCAGGCATAAAATTCTATTGCTGTCATATACACAACAGCATAAAAATTCTCTCACATCTTTGAAAAAAAGACACGGTGCATGACGTAATAGAATTTAACTGATACCATCAATAAATAAAGAAATAAATTTAAATTTATATGGAAACAATCTTAAGCTGGTCATCTCCTGTCGGATTAGGTCTATGGATGGCAGGTGT
>JBBTSF010000034.1:0-1142 GCA_038064815.1 Patescibacteria group bacterium | reverse complement strand
TATTCTTTATTCTCCACGACAAACGCAAAGATTGCTAAGCCACCAGAGCAGACGGCGACGGTATCATCATACAGGATGATGGTACTGGAAAATTCCATTCCTTCGGGGGCGATGCGTAGATCACGTCGTGAATGTTGAAACGCGGAATCAATATTTTTTGCACTCCAGATACTCTGACTTTTAATCCCGTGCTTTTCAACTTCTTCAAACCACTGTCGTAAAAAGGAAGGATCGACGGTATCAAGCACTCCTTTGATAGAGGCGAGCGACTGAACTTTTTTTGCTTTTGTTTTCAAGATATCCTGTGCGACATTCTTCAGCCCTTCAATTCCTTCAAAGACACGAACACGAATTTTTCCTTTACTCTTTTTTTCAAGACTCCCGAGTTTTACAGACACAAAATTGATATCTGTCTTGAGAGCTTCCAGCTCTTTTTGTTTGCGATCAATCACCTCTTTGATTCTATCAATAGAGGCCATTTGAAACGTGGCCGCGTATGTCGTATTGATTTTGCTGGCGAGTCCTCGTTGCATGAGCGCATTGATCGCATGATACGCAAGCGTGCGAGTGATACGCGCTTCTTGTGCAAGCGTTCGGACAAGCGATGGTCCGAGTTTCAAACCGGCTTGGTAAATTTTCCCTTCTGCCGTTGAAAATCCCAAATCTTTTAAAGTCTTTTTCATAAACAAACGAGGGGTTGTCAAAAAATCGTTGACAGATTTTCTTTCAGGTTCGACCAAAATTTTACCTAACTAAGAGAAAAAATGCCAACAGCTCCTTCTCGATGGTGAAGGAATCCCCTATGATGACATCATTGATCTACAGGATTAACTTTGTTCCTATGACCGCATCCATTAAGCCTTGGCAGTGGGGTTTGTACGATTTTGCAAATTCTCTCGCGAACGTCGCCGTGTCCTTTTACTTTGTTTTGTGGTTCGTGGAGAACCTAAAGAGTCAGGATTATTTTGTGAGCCTTGTCGTGGCACTTGTCACCATTATTTTACTTTGCACTCTTCCGCAAATCGGCGCACGTGCAGACCATTTAGGAACACACGTGCGTGATCTCACCATCCTGACGATTTGCAGCATCGTGAGTTTGTGTCTGCTCTCCGTCACCGCTCTTTCCGTTTCTCATCCATCCC
>JBBTSF010000033.1:10327-11598 GCA_038064815.1 Patescibacteria group bacterium | reverse complement strand
CCTTTGCCACCGTAGTTTCCAGACTCAATGTATTTCTTGGCATTGTCCCAAGCACCTCCGCCGTTTGTCATAGAGATCGCGACGAACAGACCGGTGATGATCGAACCGATAAGGAGTCCACCGAGCGCTTCGGCTCCGAGTCCAAATCCGACGATGATTGGAGCGAAGACGGCGAGCAATGCTGGAACGACCATTTTACGAAGAGCAGATTGTGTGACGATATCAACACACTTTCCGTATTCCGGTTTCGCGGTTCCTTGCATAATGCCTGGGATCTCACGGAACTGTCGTCGCACCTCTTCAACAACCGCACCTGCGGCTTTTCCAACCGCTTCCATTGCCATGGCTCCGAAAAGATAGGTGATGAGTCCACCTAAGAAGAGTCCAGCAATGACGTTTGGATCAACAAGGGAAAAGACGATGTGTGCTCCTGCTTGTTCGATGGCGTGCACGTAGTCTCCAAACAGGACGAGTGTCGCAAGTCCTGCGGATCCAATCGCGTATGCTTTGGTGACCGCTTTTGTGGTGTTGCCGACGGCGTCCAGTGGATCTGTGACCGCACGGACTTCGTCTGGAAGTTCTGACATCTCAGCGATTCCACCGGCGTTATCCGTGATCGGACCAAACGCATCGATCGTCACGATAATTCCTGTTAAAGAAAGCATGGCCATGGCCGCAATCGCGATTCCAAAGAGGCCTGCGAGATGAAACGAAACGAGAATTCCGATCACAATAGCAAGGACAGGAAGTGCGGTTGATTTCATCGAAAGCGCAATTCCCGCAATGATGTTTGTTCCATGTCCAGACTGAGAAGCTTCTGCGAGTTCTTTCACCGGCTTAAAGTTTGTTCCTGTGTAGTATTCGGTAATGAAGATCATGAGTCCTGTCACGATGAGTCCGACAATCGCACTCCAGAAGACGTTCATCGGAACGATTCCTGGAATTCCTGCGAGCATGTTTATTGTGATTGGATAAAAGCCAATCGCTGCAACGACACCCGCAACGATGAGGCCTTTATAGAGGGCCTTCATGATTTTTTTATCTGCACTGATTTTGATGAAAAACATTCCAACAATCGAAGCGACAATTCCAACAGCTCCAAGTGCGAGAGCATACAGAATAACGATCGTGTTTCCTGGGAACAACAAGTCTGCAAGAAGCATGGCTGCCACACAGGTCACGGCGTAGGTTTCAAAAAGATCTGCAGCCATTCCCGCACAATCTCCAACGTTGTCACCGACGTTGTCGGCAATCACGGCTGGGTTGCGTGG
>JBBTSF010000033.1:4640-10227 GCA_038064815.1 Patescibacteria group bacterium | reverse complement strand
TCAGTCGTACGTACGTTTGCGCGGACGGAAACAGACATTCCAATAAAACCGGCGAGTCCGGAAAGCACGGCTCCTACAAGGAATCCAATTGCGAGCGTCCATCCGATCGCAAAACCGAGAATGAGAAAAACCACCGCACCGATTCCTGCAATCACTTTGTACTGGCGCGCCATGTAGGCATTCGCTCCTTCTTGAATCGCAAGCGCAATTCCCTTCATCTTTCCTTCCCCAGCCGGTTGCTTGAGGATCCATTGAATAAGAACGGCGCCGTAGAGCAGTGCAAGAATTCCAGCACCAATCGCATAGTAGGTTATGGGCATACAAAGTGATCTTCGCTATTTCATTAAAAAATACGATGATATACTAGGAAAAAATGACTGTTCTGTCAATAAATTCCATGTATCCCCTTCCTACATTTTCTTATGAACGCGCGTTGATTGCCCAAGGATTTCGCATGATCGTCGGTGTGGATGAAGTTGGGTGTGGAGCGCTTGCCGGGCCTGTGATGGCCGGCGCGGTGGTGCTTCCTGTGGATTCGCGCCTTGGAGGAATTAAAGACAGTAAATTGCTCAGCGCACAGCAGCGCGAAGCGCTCTATCCGATGATCGTGGATCGTGCACACACCTGGGCGATTGGAACGGCAAGCGTTGAAGAGATTCTGAATCTTGGACTGCGTCCGGCAACTCTGCTCGCGATGCGTCGTGCGGTCGAACAGATCTCGGGCGCGGATTTTGTTTTGGTCGACGCGTGGAAAATTCCAGACGTTCATCTTCCACAGCAAAACGTCATTCGCGGAGATCGAAAAATAAAATCCATCGCCGCCGCATCGATTCTCGCCAAAGTGACACGCGATCGATTGATGGACGAGCATGCGCGGACATTTCCGGAGTACGGATTCGATGTTCATAAGGGATACGCGACAGCAGTTCATCGCGCGGCGATTAAAAAACACGGACCGTGTGAGATTCATCGAATGGGGTACAAGATGTTTCAGTTGTGAAGCGTAAAAACAGTTTGTGTTGACGAAAATCGGTTTTTAAACTAAAGTGAGACAGCTTTTTATTGATTTTTTCACCTCTTTATTCCAAGGAATATCAAACAATGGGCTGTGCGATCGACCCTCTCTCTTCTGAGAGGGCTCATCGTGATAAAGCGCCATGCGGGACCTCTGTTTCGACTGTTTTCGAAACCGCTTGCCTCGCTTGGGCTTTTTTTAATTCGCACAATTGGGATTCCGTCCTACCGCATTTTGTTTTTTCTTCGTCGTTTGTTTGTTCGTGTGGTGCGACCAACAAAACATCGCGTGTTGCGGATCATAACGAATCGTTACACCGTGCATGTCATGATGGTTTTCTTGATCGTGTCTGTTGTATTCGTCAATGTAAAAACACGAGAAGTGCGCGCGGAAACATTTGGACAGAAAAGTATTTTTTATTCTCTTGTGGCCGTTGATCAGTCTGAGGTTGTAGAAGTGGTAAAAGCGTCTGATCGTCTCGAGCGACCAGCAACACCTGTGGCGTACTTGGACGATACCGTTTTGGACGCCCGCGCGCATATTGATTTTGGTGAAGAAGGAGCTTCCTATGCCACTCCGGTCACTGGGGGCGATTCCACAGCCGTTGCGAGTGTTCCCTCTCGCACAGAAACAGAAACATACACCGTGCAAGATGGAGACACACTCGGAAAGATCGCGATGCAATATGGGTTGAATTTAAGCACGATTTTGTGGGCGAATAATCTCACGTTTCGTAGCACGATTCGCCCAGGAGCGGAGCTTAAAATTCTGCCAACAGATGGAGTGCTTTACACGGTTCGTTCCGGAGATACGCTTCTTGCGATCGCAAAACGTTACAGCACAGAAGTAGATACAATCAGAAAATACAATGAGTTCTCCGCTCCGGACCGCCTTTCTATCGGGGCCGAACTTCTCATTGCGGGCGGTGAGCCTCCTGCACAACAGGCTGCGCCACGTCGAACCGCATCTGTCGCTCAATTGTTTACGACTCCTGCCTCAAAGGCACAGAAGAGTGCGGACAGTGATGTGGTTGGTGGATGGGTTTGGCCAACCAATTGGCACACCATCACACAATATTACGGATGGAGACACACGGGAGTTGATATTGATGGAGACTACACAACCCATAGTTATGCGGCACACGAAGGAGTCGTCATTTATGCTGGTTGGAGATCGGGATATGGACTCACGGTTGAAATCGATCATGGAAATGGTTATGTGACACGCTACGGTCACCACTCAGAGATTTATGTAAAGGTGGGAGATGTGATGCAGGCTGGAGATGTTCTCGCGCGCACAGGAACGACAGGACATTCAACCGGAACACACTTGCACTTTGAGGTGATCAAGAACGGAAAGTTCCAAAACCCACTTGATTACGTGCGATAGTTTCGATCAAGGCGGAACATGAGTGCTTCGGCAACATGTTCCTCTTCAATGCAGGATGCGCCAGCTAAGTCCGCAATCGTTTGAGCGGTTTTCTGAATACGAAAATATCCACGTGCACTGAGCATTTGATTTGAAAACGCTTCATCCAGAAGCGTTTTTGCATTCGCAGACACGCGCACATGTTTTTTCATGAGCGCACTTGTCATTTCTTGGTTCACAAAAATGCCATACGCGGCAAAACGTTCTTGTTGAATTTGTCTGGCCTGCATCACCCGTTCCTGTACCACTGAGGATTTTTCTAACGTCTCGTCATTTGTCAGATCTTTCGTCTCAAGATTAGGAACTTCAATCACTAAATCAAATCGATCAAGCAATGGTCCCGAGAGACGTGTTTGATAACGATGAATCTGTGGCTGAGAACAAACGCAATCGCGTTTTGGATCTGTAAGGAATCCGCATGGACACGGATTTCGTGCGGCGATCAATTGAAAACGCGAAGGAAATTCCACCGTCCCAAATGTACGTGCGATCGTGACGGATCCATCTTCAAGTGGTTGGCGCAGATGTTCAAGAACGCCGCGGGAAAATTCTGGGAGTTCATCTAAAAATAAAACACCACGGTGCGCTAAACTAATTTCTCCGGGCGTTGGAATCGTCCCTCCCCCAATAAGTGACGCAGCGGAACACGAATGATGCGGACTGCGAAACGGACGTTGAAAGGAAATGGCTGGTGAACTGTACGAAAGGCCGCAGACAGATCGAATGCTCGTAATCTCGACAGCTTCTTCGTAATTCAGTGGTGGAAGAATAGAAGAAAGGGCGCGTGCGAGGAGCGTCTTTCCTGTTCCTGGAGGGCCCTGTAAAAGAACGTGATGACCTCCGGCTGCGGCAATTTCAAGTCCTCGTTTTGCAAATGCCTGGCCGTTAATGAGAGAAAAACATACGTTCGAAGAAGACGGTTCAATTTTTGGTTCTGTACCACAGGGTTCAAGAAGACGTGTGTTGCACAAATGATCAATGAGTTCGCGTAGATGACTCAGGCCAAAGATTTGGATGCCTTGCACCAACATCGCTTCTGCGGTGTTTTCTTTTGGAACAAACAAAAATGGCAGCCCTTGCTCTTTTGCCATGAGCGCCGCTGGAAGAACACCTCGAACAGCACGGACTTCTCCTCCAAGACCAAGTTCTCCAACAAAGACGGACTGCTGAAGAATAGGTGTTTCTAAAACCCCGGTGCGGGAAAGAATCGAAACAGCGATCGGAAGATCATAAAGTCCTCCTTGTTTGCGCAAATGAGCAGGCGCAAGGTTTACGGTGACGTGACCGCGTGGAAAGGTGAATCCGCTGTTCTTAATTGCGGCGCGGAGTCGATCTTGCGACTCTCGCACAGAAGCATCTGGTAGACCGACGATCGTAAAATTTGGAATCCCCGCACTCACATCTGTCTCAATAGAAACAGGAATGGCACGAATGCCAAAAATGGCTGATGAAGTGATGGTAAACATAAAACCTCCCGCTTTTAACGGGAGGTTTTATTTCAACTCTGAAGACATTGTAGCATTTTTTGAAATTTTGTCAACGTTCTTTTTGCGCGCACTGACCAGAAGAAGGGTGAGGACTCCAAGAATAATGGTTGCATCAGAGAAATTGATCGCCGAACGTGAGAAAAAGATCATGTAGTCCACGGTGAATCCGTATACGATACGATCGAACAGATTTCCGAGGGCTCCCAGAAGGATAAGTGAACTTGCAAACGTGATTTCTGGATGGGCTTTGAAATTTTTGATGGCTATGCGCAGTAAAAATCCTCCGATCACGATGGTTGCAAACACGACAAAGCCCATGCGAAACGGAATATCGAAGGCGAGACCAAAGTTTTTGTGAATCGCAAACTCAATCCAATAGGGCGCGGCAATACTTGCTTCCGCAGGAAGACGTCGTAAGGCCTCAAATTTAATCCACTCGTCCAGCAGAACAATAAGCGCCACTGGTAACAGAAGTAAATACATAAAACGTTCGCCTTACACCTCTTGTGTCAGGGTTTTTTTGCATTGAATGCAGGAAGTGGAGGTTGGTCGCGCTTCTAAACGTCGTTCGTCGATTTGCTGCCCACAATACTTACAAACACCGTACTTTCCTTTCTCAATAAGTTCCTCAGCCTTTTCCACATCACGAAGCGCTTTTTCAAGTTCATCTTCGAGGGAAAGATTATCGGAATAACGGGCGACCTCGGAGGCATTCTCATCCTCTTTGTCGCCCATGTTTGGGAAATCGGTATTAAATTCAGATTCTGTCGCTTTTGGATTGCGGTGCGCAAATTTCGAGAGCTCTGTTTCAAGCCGACCTTTCTCTTCCTTCAAGCGTGTCTTCATTTTGAGGGTAAATTCGTTGCTCATATCCAGAAAGGCATTCCGTTAGTTCTAAGTCCGCCCATCTTAGCAGTTTTCCCCTAAAAAAAGAAGAGGGCATAAGCCCTCGAAGTATGAGGGTTATGCCCAAGGAAGACCATTGTTGGTTCCTTGGGCGTCGGGTTTTATTGCTCAGATTCCTCTGCGCAAGAAAACTCGACACCCATAGTTACACAACCCCATAGTCCTTAAGAAGACTGACTACACGTCCCCTCTACCATTCCATGGTTTTACTCGCGAAGACCTCGAAAGATCTTATGATGCAAGCTAACCTAGATATGTTTGATTTTGTTTTTGTTTTGGAGAATACCAGAACAGTAGAGCGGTGAGACGTTTTCCGAAAAGGTGTTTATAGGCGTGGGGTGCCCACTGACATACTGTCGACACATTCGGAAAACCTCCCAAGAGTGTTTTGAAAGAGCGAAGCGATCAATTTGATCGTATACATATAGTACCAAAAAAAACGCGTCTGGTCAAACCATCTTTCTACACTCAATTGAGCAAAAAATATTTAAGATGAAACAAAGATGTGCTCAAACGATTTTTTGTGATGAAAAAGTTATCCACAAAATGGCCTTGTTATACATAACTTATCCACAGTTCAACGAATCTAGAAACAAGCATTGAAAACAATACGATTTCCTTGTGTATTGAGAGAGATCGCTTTAAATTTTAAAAACAGAGATCGCACAACGGCTGAGTCGTAGTAATTTTTAAGAACCGCATCTTGTCCAAAGAGTGTTTGAGTGTTTAAAAAGGCGATATTGGCTTCACA
>JBBTSF010000033.1:0-4540 GCA_038064815.1 Patescibacteria group bacterium | reverse complement strand
TGTTTTTTCATCTTTATTGAGCCAAGTTCGGATCAGTTCTTCGTCATCTGACAAAATAAACTCGCCCGCTTTGCTTAGGAGAAGCGATTGCGAACCACTTGAAGCACGGTAAAACTCCTTTCCACTAATGGCACGCTCCTCAACAGAAATGGTTGTTGGGTCTGCAATGAGTTCTTGAACTGAGGTTCTGTCTTGGAGTATTTTCGTTTGTACTTCTGGGTTTTTTAAGACAAGGGCTGTTTGCAGGAGTCGGATGCGGTCCGTGTCTTTGATCGGTGTCTCAGAAGCGAGCAAAAAGGAACCGTTGTTGTCCTGTATAATCACACCTTTTCCAGACAGAAGAGAGGAAAAGAGATCGTTGAGCGGATTTCCAATCAATGGGTTCACGAAATTATCGAATTGATCGATTTGGATGTGATCAAATATGCTTGGTAAGACTGGTGTAGACAAAACAAAGGAAGGATTGGATGGAACCTGTTTTGAATCGAAGACGCTTTTTGAGGCGTATTTTCCTGCGAGTTCAATGGAAATTCCATTTTTTGTTGAATAAATATTCGTTGTGCGGCCAGATTCCTGATCGTAGAATTCCCCGAGACGATTTTTTAACGACGGCATCCATCTTGAAAGAGCTCGTTTTGTTTTAATTCCACTGATTGGTTGAAGTTTTTCGGATAAAAGAAAGAGGTTTGGTGAAATTTCTTGAAAAACAATATGTTGAGAATCGAGAAGTTCCTTGGGAATCTTGTTTGATTGTGTCCGAATCGCTAACGAGCGCGAGCCGTCTTTGTTAAAAAACCAACCAATTTCCCCTTCCGTATAAGGTAAAACATCCTCAATTGTGAGGCTTCTATTTGAAATAAGAGGAACAGGACTCAAAATTCGATGTAGAACGGGCCATGTTTTCTTATTGACCGTTAGTTTCAAGGCGGCTTGTGTTGCTTCTGGAGCTGCCGAGAAAACCGTGTTTCGCGTAAACCACATTCCGGTGAGGTGTCCTACAAGAAGAACGCTCAAGATTACGACAATCGCCAGAAGCCAAACAACCCACCGTGAACGATGGGTTGTTTTGCGACTGCGCGAAAGTGGAATGTTTAGTCGATTCATCATGCGATTCGACCGATTGGTTTACTTTGAATCTCTTGGAGGTCGAGCTCCGAACGGTTTTTTCACAAACGGCTTGCGATCTCCGCTTGGTGCAGCTCCCCGATCAGATGGTGCTGGACGTTCTGGGTACACATTTCCTGGAGCTTCCTTCATAGAAAGACTAATACGTCCTTCTGGGGTGAGTTCCATGACCTTCACCATGACTTCCTGTCCCATCTTTACAATATCATTCACGTTTTCAACACGCCATGGAGCCATGTTGCTCACATGCACCATTCCATCTTTTTTCGGTAAGAATTCCACAATGGCTCCGAAGTCCATGATACGTGTCACTTTTCCTTTATAAATTTCTCCAACCTTTGCTTCGCGCGTGAGAGATTCAACCCATTGAAGCGCTTTTTGTGCTCCAGCGGCATCTGTCGACGTGATCATAACGAGTCCATCATCTTCGATATCGATCGCCTGAACGCCGGTTGTGGCAATGATTTCGTTGATCATCTTTCCTCCAGGACCAATGACGTTTCCAATGAGTTCTGGATTGATGCGAAGTGTAATGATACGTGGTGCGTATGGAGAAAGATCTGGTCGTGGAGAGGCAATGATGGCTGTCATGGATTTTAGGATTTCCATGCGCGCGTCTTTGGCTTGTTTGATTGTTTGTTCAATCATCTCTGGAGTCAGACCATCGGTTTTTGTATCCATCTGAATGGCGGTGATTCCTGCTGCAGATCCAGCGATTTTGAAATCCATTCCGCCTTTTCCATCTTCGAGATCCTGCAAATCGGTAATCACTTTCCATTGGCCTTTTTCATCGGTTGCAATTCCCATCGCAATTCCCGCAACAGCGGCTTTGATAGGAACTCCCGCATCCATGAGTGCGAGCGTAGATCCACAAGTGGAACCCATCGAGCTTGATCCGTTTGAACCAAACACTTCTGAAACGGCGCGGATGGTGTAAGGGAAGGTTTCCTTGTCAGGCATCATTGGGACAAGAGCCTTTTCTGCGAGTCCACCGTGACCGATGTCTCGGCGAGATGGGCCGCGCATCGGTTTTACTTCACCGACAGAAAAGGGAGGAAAGTTGTAGTGGTGGAAATAGCGTTTTGTTCCGACAAGTTCCATTCCATCAAGCGTCTGCTCGTCGCCAGGCGCACCGAGTGTCACGACGGTGAGTACTTGTGTTTCTCCACGCATGAAGTGTCCACTTCCGTGAACGCGCGGAAGAACGGCGACTTCGCTGAGAAGGCTGCGAATCTGTGTGAGAGAACGTCCGTCGACACGTCGGCCTTCTTCAATGATGGCGCGAGAGACTTCTTTTTCTAAAATGGCGCTGATAATACTCGTTCCAAAATGGATAGATTCATCTTCAATTCCCTGTTCCTTCAAAAAGGCTTTTGTGCGTTCTTTCACCACTCCCTTTTGGTCACTGCGATCGGATTTTGTGGATTGTGGAGCACCAAAAAAGAGTTCTTGAACCTGCTTGAGAATAAATGGTTCTGCGAGCGCTTCCACTTTTTCTTGCTCCTCGCCTTTTGGCACGATCAATTCTTTTTTCTTTTTCCCGACCTCTTTTTGAACCTGTTCGATCAGTTCAATCGGCGTCTTCATGTGCTTTTGTCCAAATGCAAATCCACCAACAACAACATCTTCTGGAGCTTCGTTTGCGCCAGCTTCAACCATGACCACCTTTTCTTTTGTCCCAGCGAAGGAAAGATCGAGAATGGATTTTGCGCGTGCTTCGTAACTTGGATTCAACACCCACTCTCCGCCAATTTGCCCAACGCGAATACATCCAATTGGCCCTGCCCATGGAATATCGCTGATGGTAAGCGCACAGCTGGCGCCAATGAGTCCCAAAACATCTGGATCATTTTCTCCGTCGAACGAAAGTGCGGTGACAATGATCTGGACTTCATTGCGAATACGATCATCAAAAAGTGGGCGGAGGGCGCGGTCGATGAAACGCGCGGTCAGCACAGCTTCGTCTGTTGGACGACCTTCTTTTTTCATGAAACGACTGCCTTTGATGCGACCGGATGCATACAAACGCTCCTCGAATTCCACCATCAACGGAAAAAAGTCCATGTGCTCACGAGATTCTTTGCTCATGGTGGCTGTAGCAAGAATCACGGTGTCTCCATATTGAACCGTACAAGAACCACCCGCTTGGTTTGCGTACTTTCCCACTTCGATCGTGAGTGTTTTTCCTCCCCACTCTGTTTTAAATGTTTTGATATCCATAAATGTTCAGATTAAAATTCCAGTCGTCGTGTTCGTGATTCTTCTTGGTTGCTTGTGTTTGTGGTGATGAAAAAGGCGTCACTCTCCCCTTCCGATTCTTTTTCTTCTTCTTTTTCCGCAACCTCCTCAGCTTCTACGGCTTCTTTTTTTACAACAGGTCCGATCAAGAAACGTTTTTTGTTTGCAGACAGATCCACAAAGTCATCGACGAAGTTGATCAGGCTTGAGGAAGTGGTTTCGCCAAAGGCCATGACTTCTGCGATGCGACCTCGGCTTTGGATGTGCTCCACCAGCGGGAGAAAATCTCCATCTCCTGAAACGATCACGACGACATCGAGAACATCGAGCATGTGAACGATATCGATCGCGATTCCGACGTCCCAGTCCGCCTTTTTGTGGCCTGAGGCGTATTCCATCAACTCTTTTTCTCGTGTTTCGATCCCCGCCTTCTGCAGCGCTTCAAAAAATGGTCGTTCATCTGCTGTTTTGGTGCTGACGACGTATGCGATCGCACGAATGAGTCTGCGACCCGCCACGGCATCTTCCACAATTCCCTTAAAATTTACCTTTCGTTGAAAAAGATGACGCGCGCTGTAGTACATGTTTTGTGTGTCGATAAAAACGCCGACACGTTGTTCTGGGTGTTTGAACATAAAAAATTTAGATGAAATTTACAAAATGTGGGGTAGGAACGTGGCCTCTGAAAAATGGTGAGATTTCGTTGAACGGGGTGCGGGCGAAGGAAACGTATGCAGCATACGTTGACTGAGTCAGCGGGGTCCCCGTGAGACGAAAGATCGCCGTTTTTCAGAGGCCACGTAAAAAGCCAAGACCCCGCCTGGAGGGCGGGGTTTTTGTTACTTGAGCTCAAGCTCTTTTTTCACTTTCAAATAGGCTTTTTCGTCCTCACGTTCAAGGTATTTGAGCAAACGTCGGCGCTCGTTGACCTTTTTGATGAGTCCACGTCGAGAGGAAAAATCCTTCTTGTGGCCACGCATGTGCTTTGTGAGTTCTTCGATCTCAGAGGTCAAAATGGCGATTTGGACCTGCGGAGAACCGGTATCAGAATCGTGGGTACGAAACTTTTCGATGATTTTCTGCTTCTTTTTCACGTTGAGCATAAATAGGGTCTGTTCTGCGTGCATCTGAGGTACGGGGCTCAATCCGTAACCAAGAAACCGCGAGGTGATTTATG
>JBBTSF010000032.1:0-7675 GCA_038064815.1 Patescibacteria group bacterium | reverse complement strand
TGAAGGTCGACGGCACGTTTCCGATGGACGTCGAAACGATGGTCTGCGCCGATAGCGACATCCTGGTCGCGGACGCATATCCGACTCGCACCGATCTCACGGTCGTTCTGCCGTTCGACGAGCGCGAAGTTCGTGGCGACTGTATCCTGGTGCCGTTTGGCAGCCACGGATCGGCGCTCAAGTCGATCGAGGTCGCGATCCCGCTCGCGCAGCGGCTGGGGAAGCACATCGTCCTTTACCACACCACGTGGCCGAAGGACGGCGGAAGCCGCGATGCATCTATCTTGAGTCATCTGTGCTATGACGCCGTGTGCGTCCTGGGACAATTGAAAGATCAGGTGCAAGCCGCAAAGGTCCGGCTCGTGGTCGACCTTGAGATGGCCACCGACGTGACCGACGGGATCATTCTCGCCGGCATCCGTCATCGCGCGGCGCTCATCGTGGTCGCGCGCGGCCAGAACGTCTGGCGCGGCAGCTACGCAGAACATCTGCGGATGGGTCCGATCCCGCTTCTGACCGTTGGTAATCTGGAGGTGGTGCGATGAAGAAGTTCCTTGCGTCTCCGTACGGCGTCATGTGCGTCGTACTGCTGATGTACGTGATCAAGGTCATCGCCAAACTCCTGATCGGACACGAAATCAACTCGCCGCTTATCACGGCGGACGGGTTTCACAACGCGTCGGATATCTTCCAGGCCTGCCTGGTGATCGGCGCGGTGTTCATGGCACGGCTGCCGGAGAACAGCGAATACCCGTTCGGGCGCAAGAAGATCGAAAGCCTCTTTGGCTTGGTAGTCGGCCTGAGTTTGCTCGTGCTCGCGGCGCAGATCGGGTTCGATTCCATCAAGACCCTCGCGGGCTACTGGCCTTCCGATGATCCGTCGCTGCGCGGGGATATCCCTCTCAAGATGGGGTATTACGAAGGCTTCTGGGCCATGTCCGTGACCGGCGTGAGCGCGCTCGTTTCGCTCCTCGTTGGTCGTTACCAGATTCGCGTTGGACGTTCTACGAAGCACGAGTCGGTTGTCGCGGATGGGAAGGAAACCCTCAGTGACGGCTGGATCGAGTTCATGGCGTTCGTCGGAATTTGCTGCGAGTATCTCTTCCACGCACCGTGGATGGAGTACATCGGTGCGCTCGTCGTGGTTATCTTCATGGTGACCACAAGTCTCGAGATTTTGCTTGACGCGTTCGAAACGCTCATGCTCAAGTCGATCGGCAAGCACCACGAAGATCGAATCGAACGGACAATCCTTTCGATTGCTGGAATCATCCGCTGCACCACCCTCAAGACATTCCGGACCGGCTCGCAGGTCTGCCTGATCGCCGAGATCCTCACCTCCACGAACGCACACGTGAGCCGTCTGCTCCGGCAGGGACTCACGGATCTCATCGAGAAGTATCTGACGGAGAACGGGTTTTCCGACTCCCAGTTCTTCCTCTCCTTCACGAATCCGCCTCCGGTCCACCGACGCGTTGCCTTCTTCCTTCGTCGGGTCAGAAACGGAGATGCGGATTTCCACGTCACAAACGGTCTCGATTGGGCCGACACCATCGCAATCGTGGACACGACAGATGGGAAGGTTGTCCGTGTCACCCGACACGCGGTTCCGCAGGTCATCGAACAGATGATGACCTTCCTTGCAGAAAAGCGAGTGGCTAGTGTGGTCTTCTACGACACCGTTGATCGGGAACTCTGGCTTGCCAGCCTTCCGGGCGTCGAGGTCACAACGTGTCTCTCGCCGCGGCTGCCGACGCACGGCTTCTAGCGCACGGACTGTTTCAACACAGTCCGTTTTTTTATTCAACAAAAAAGACACAACCGAGGTTGTGTCAGAAGATGTCTTAGTCGTCCGGCAGAAGAGACTTCGTGCCGGGACCGGTGGGAGTGGAGACCGAGCCGGCTCCCAGGAGTGCGATCGACTTGAGAACCGCCTGCACGTTGGCGGCGCCGTGCGCGGTGGGGAGTTGGCGGGATTGCAGATGACTGGTGAACAGATCGAGCTGGCCGGTCATGACCGCGATCGTACCGAGCAGAACGTCAACGATGCGACGCGGGTCTTCCATCGGGACGATCGCTTCCTTCGACCGGAGCACTTCCTCCCAGTACGGGCGGATGCGCTGATGCTTGCGTGGCTCGCTCCGATACGCTCCCGTGTCGAACAGAAGCGTCATCACGTTCATCCGCCGCGAGAGCGCGGTGAAGACGTCGACCGCTTGCGTGAACGCGGGATTGAGCGTGAGGCCCAGCCACTCCTGCACGAGATCCGAGCGGAGCGTGTCGCATCCGGCTTCGTCGGTGAGGAACCAGCTGTAGACGTTGCGCGCGCTACTCGTGTCCACCTGCGTGAGCAGATAGTACGCGACCAGCTCCGGCGTTTCCGAACCCTGTCCGCCTCCACCGCAGCTCAGCGAGAACGACGTGAGCATGGGGTCGAGCTCAGGGCCCCGGCCGAAGTGCGCGACCTGTACCGCGTGCGTATCGGTCCGCGCGTCTCCGAAGCAGATGAAGAGAATCTCCGTGTCACGGCTGCCCAGGTACTGGCACGCCAGCTCATACAGCAAAGGCAGGCGTGCGAAGATCTCCTTGGGGTTTTCGCCCATCGATCCGGTCACGTCTGTGGCCAGGATGAGGACGTTGGCGGCCGTGCTCTTGAGCATGTGCAGAGCAGTCGGGATCGGGAGTCGAGCGATGACACTCGCCGCGGCTTGAGCGAAGCTTGCCCGTGGTGGCGGCTGCGCGGGCGGCGGCGTCTGTGAACGACCGATGTGCGTCACGCGCGGAGCGCCAGGTTGGGGGTGTTGGTAAGGCTGGATCGCATCCACGAACCCGGTGTTCGTGTGCTGGGTTCCGGCCCCATTTGAATCGTTGTTGCGAATCCATCCAAAGGCACCACTCATGGTATTCCTCCTCTGAGTTTAAACACTTCCTTGGTTTCCGTTCGACCGAAGATGGTCTTACGGAGTCTGGTCAGTTCCGCGTTCAGAGCGCGTGCATCTTGCGGACGCGCCATCGGATCGCGGCGGATCATCGCACTGATGAATTGCTGCAGTCGCGGATCCATATCTGTCGGCAACGCCGCGTTGTGAATGTCACCACCACACAGGAATACGGCCGTCATCCCAAGCGAATAGAGATCGCTCGCAGGAATCGGGGGCAAGCCTTGCAGGAATTCTGGTGGCAAGAAGAATGGTGTCCCGCCTTTTGGACGCGACTGAGCTGTCGGCCCTTGCAGGCACAAGCCAAAGTCGACAAGGACTGCGTTGTGCACCGGAATATCCAGAATGATATTTGCCGGCTTGATGTCGCAGTGCACAATTTTCTGAAAGTGCAGATAGCTCAGCGCGTCCAAAACTCGCTGGAGGATCCAGCAGATGTGTTCATCTGCGATCGGTCCGCGCGTTTCAACAAGCGTGTGTAGATTGTCCCCGGGCACAAACGACATCACCGCGACGGGGCCGTATCCTGGAGGTTCGAGATAATCCTTGAGACTCGGAAGAGAAACGTGGTGAACACTCCAGAGTAATTTCGCTTCCTGTCTGAAGAGATCTTGAAAGGTCGGGTCACCCGTTTTTTCTTGTTTGAGACAAACCGGCTCGCCAAGAAGAACATGGGTTCCGAGAAACGTTCGACCAAATGCGCCTTCCGCGATCTTCCGGATCACTTCGTATTGTCCCAATCTCATGTCGTGCTCCACTGTGGAAACAGGTTTGTCTGCAGATGCATCAGAAGATCCTCAACGGCTTTTTGCGACCGGCCCGCATCTCGATGGTTGTGGAATCTGATGACAGATCCGTGTCCGTCTCGCATCGCACGTTGTTCGAGTGCGTCTGCTTGGTGATCTGCGTCCCACTGAAGTTCCTTCATTCGCATCAGACGCTCGGTGTTGATTCCACGTTCGCGAGCAAACTCCGGACGATCCTCCGATTCAACGAGCAGTACATGGTTGTTCGTCCAGTTCCCAAGCTGCATTTGCGCGAGCTGCGCCCATTCGATCAGGATGAGTCCGTGTTTTCCTTGAAGCGCGGCTCGGAACAATCGATCGATATGCGGTCGCACGAGTTGTTCAATTGCGATACGGACATCAGACGAAGTTGTTGCGTCAAACAACGTTTCTGCCATCTTGTGGCGATCAAGCGTTGTTCGGTCTGCGCAGAGCACGTGATCGCCGATGTGCTGCGCGATCTCTTCGCGCAGTCGTTGTGTCCCCGGCGTTTGTTCCAGATACAAGCTACGCAGCAGTTCATCGATGTTGATTGTGTGCGCATCCAATCCTGACTGCCGCGCCTTTTCGCAAACCGCGTGACAGATCCACGACTTTCCCGTGGCGATTTCACCCGTCACCCCAAGTTTGAATTGTCCGTGGAGACGTTCTTCCATTCGCTGCTTGACCAGCAGCGGCACCATGGCAGAACTGTCGACATGATGATTCGCAAACGCTTTCACAAGCGTCGAAGAGATATGTGTGAATGCAGGTGAAGAGGGGAGATACATAATCTGATCTGCTATCGGCGGATAGATCAGTGCGTGATATGCCATCTGCCGTTCTTCGTACGCACGATCCTCCTCGTTTCGGATTCCGCGAAAGAGCACATCGCATCCTTGCGCGAGAAAGATGTCGACAAGCAGGTCGTTCGAGCTCATCACTTCGACACGAGGCATGTGTGCCGTCGTACGTCGAGCGATCTCTGTCCGTTCTTCAAGCGTAAAGAGAGAACCGTTCGCCTTCATATCGTTGTTGGCAATCAGGACAACGAGCGTGTCGCATTGGTCGCGAGCTGTTTCAATCAGATGGAGATGTCCGAATGTGATCGGGTCTGCAGAAAGCGCGACCATTCCTTTTCGATAACGAGCATTCATGAGAACCTCTTTGGTTGTGAAGGAACTGAGATCAGCATAGAAAATTCACAGGATGTGTCTGAACAGGTCATAAAGAGTTATCCCCAATAGAAACAAAAAGACCGTAATCACGGTCTGAGATGACGTTCGTTTTGACGAAAAAGTTCGTCAGCAGTAGGCTGACGGCATATGTCTACTCCTGTCCAACATCTTCTAAAGGATCTTGATCTGACAGAAAAAGAAATCCAAGTTTATCTTTCCTCGCTTCGACTTGGCGAAGCCACGATTCAACAAATTGCACACGCCGCAAAACTTCCACGCACAACCGTTGCCAGTATTTTGGCGCGTCTGCAATCGCTTGGGTATGTGGTTGGTCATCGCACGAAAGGGAAGTTTGTTTATTGGATCGAAGATCCTCACGTATTGGTCGAACACGAACAATCACGTTTGGATGTGATGCAACAACTCGCGGCGCGACTGCATGTGCAATATCACAGCGCAGACAAAACACCCCAGGCATTTGTCTACGATACAAAAGAGGGAATCACGAATTTGATGGTGAAGGTGGTGGATGAATTACAAAAAGGTGATGAGATCCTTGTTTTCGAATCTCCCGCAGCAGAACATTATCAGTCGATTGTTTCAGACGAGCTGTTCACGGTGCTTTCAAAACAAAAAGTAAAACGTGGAGTTCTCACACGTGCACTTGTGCCAGCCGTACAAAAATCTTTTGTTCGTGAGACTTCATTGCAACATAATATTTCTCTACGAACACTCCCTCCCGGCTTAGGATTTGAATTTTCTCTTTGGATTTTTCATCAGTCCATCGTCCTTTTTTCTGGAACGCATACATTTGCAGTACGGATCAATCACCGTCACATGAAGGAGAGTATGGCGTCGCTGTTCGAACATTTTTGGTTGATTGCAGGTTCTGTCTAAAGATATCCACAATTGTTCGACGTTTGTTCGCTTTCGTGTTACGCTATGCATACAAGATTATGATTCACCCCCTAGAGTTTCGACTCTTGGGGCCTTTCTGTATGGACTTCAAATTAACCTCACATTATCAACCGGCTGGTGACCAACCAAAAGCGATTGAAGGACTGCTCGAGGGTCTTAAACGTGGTGATCGTGCGCAAACATTGCTTGGTGTCACAGGATCTGGAAAAACGTTTACGATGGCAAACGTGATTCAACAAACACAACGTCCGACACTCATCATCGCACACAACAAAACGCTCGCCGCACAATTGTGTAGTGAGTTTCGTGAATTCTTTCCAGAAAATTGCGTGGAGTATTTTGTGAGTTACTACGATTACTATCAGCCCGAGGCGTACATGCCGCGGACAGATACGTACATCGAAAAGGAATCGATGATCAATGAAGAGATCGATCGATTACGACACGCAGCAACACAAGCTCTTCTCACGCGTCGTGATGTGATTATTGTGGCTTCTGTTTCATGTATCTATAACTTGGGAAGCCCGGAGCAGTATCAGAGTGTGATGATGCATTTGAAGAAAGGAGACGCGACAGAAGGTCGAACAGCGATTATTCGACGGCTGATCGAAATGCAGTTTGAACGCACAACCGCTGATCTGACACGCGGGCATTTTCGTGCGACAGGGGATGTGCTCGAGATCATGCCGATGAACCAAGAGGTCGTTTATCGAGTTATGATCAGTGAAGAAGAGATTTTGGATATCCAAGAACTTGATCCAATCACGCGCAAATTAAAACAGCCTCTTTCTGACGTTTGGCTTTTTCCCGCGAAGCATTATGTTGTTTCTTCCTCTCGACAAAAAGAATCTCTTCGAGCGATTCGAGAAGAATTAAAACAACAACTCGAAGTCTTTGAAAAAAATGGACTTGTCTTGGAAGCCGAGCGCTTGAGCCGGCGCACGCGTTATGATTTGGAAATGATCGAACAGATCGGCTATTGCAGCGGGATCGAAAACTACTCTCGCTACTTTGACGGTCGTGCGCCAGGAGATTCCCCGCAAACGCTCATGGATTATTTTCCCAAAGATTATTTGACGATTATCGATGAGTCGCACGTGACGATCCCGCAGATCGGTGGCATGTACAACGGCGATCAAGCGCGAAAAAAAACATTGATTGAACACGGATTCCGATTGCCGTCTGCGCTCGATAACCGTCCGATGAAGTTTGAAGAGTTTGAAAAGAAAGCCGCACAGGTCGTCTTTGTTTCCGCAACGCCTGGTCCTTACGAAAAGAAAAAATCCGCACAAGTCGTCGAACAAATTATTCGTCCGACCGGTCTTGTCGATCCTGTCACGATTGTTCGTCCCGTGACACCAACGGACACAACAGAAGGTCAGGTGGATGATTTGGTCAAAGAGATTTTGATTCGTGTGGAGAAAAAAGAACGCACGCTTGTCACCACGCTTACAAAAAAGATGGCCGAAGATCTCACGGAATTTTTAAAAGAGCGCGGTGTGCTCGTTCAATATCTTCACTCAGACGTCGACACGCTCGATCGCATCACGGTTTTATCTGATTTGCGAAAAGGAACATTTGATGTCGTTGTCGGTGTGAACTTGCTTCGCGAAGGACTCGATCTTCCCGAAGTAACTCTCGTTGCGATTCTCGATGCAGACAAAGAAGGATTCCTTCGATCTGAGACGTCCATCATTCAAACCATCGGCCGCGCCGCGCGTAATATCGACGGTGTCGTTATTCTTTACGCAGACAAAATGACCGGTTCGCTTGAACGTGCGTTGAAAGAAACCGATCGCCGCCGCGTCATTCAACTTGCACACAACAAAGAGCACGGCATCACTCCAAAAACAATCATCAAAGAAATCAAAGACAT
>JBBTSF010000031.1:0-1013 GCA_038064815.1 Patescibacteria group bacterium | reverse complement strand
ATCGAAAAAGAGCAGCTTCCGATTACGGATGTTTCTTTGACGCATATTACGGATGACTATTTGAAGTATATCGAGGCACACGAGCCTCCGCCCCTCGAGCTTGCGGATTTTCTCGTGATCGCGACTCGGCTGCTTCTGATTAAATCTCATGCCATTCTGCCGCGCGAGGAAATTTTGGAAACAGAAAACGAAACCTCGCTTGCGGCGCAACTGAAACTCTACAAAATTTTCTCAGAAGCTGCGGGAGCGCTTGATGTCATTCATCAAAATGGAAACACAAGTTTTGGAAGAGCATTTCCAGATGTGCTCAAAGCCGATTCGTTTGTTTTGCCGCAGGGAATCTCGCTTGAAACCATCCAACAATCTTTTGAACGCCTTCTCAAACAACTCGAACCATTCTTTCGGATTCAACAAGCGGCGATCGAACGCGTGATGTCTGTCAAAGAACGTTTGCATCAAATTCAGGAAGCGCTTCTGTCTCGTTCGCGATTTTTCTTTCATGAGTTTGTAAAAAGCGGTCAGTCCAAAGTCGATATCGTCGTGAGCTTTCTCGCGGTCCTCGAACTTGTGAAGCAACGGAGCGTCTCTGTCATCCAGTCCCAACCGTTTTCCGATATTGAACTTAAACGTATTGATTGAGATATGCTCACCGTCAAATTAGAAGCAATCCTTTTTGCGATCGCCAAGCCGATCACGATCGACCAATTGAAAAAGCAGCTTGGAGTTTCCTCAGAGATTTTAGAGGAAGCCGTTCAGTCTATCGAAAAAAAATACAACACCCCTGAATCAGGGATTCATTTGTTTCAAGTCAACGGTTCGGTTCAGTTTGTTTCGAATCCGGACGTCGGGGAAGAGGTGTCTCAATTTTTGAAAAAAGAAGCGAGCGGTCCGCTCACACGACCGTCGCTCGAAACACTTGCGGTGATTGCGTATCGCGGACCTGTCACGAAACCGGAAATCGAACAGGTGCGCGGGGTGAACTGCGGAATCATTTTGCGCAATCTTTTGATTCG
>JBBTSF010000030.1:0-1966 GCA_038064815.1 Patescibacteria group bacterium | reverse complement strand
AGACAGGAGAGGTTTGTCCTCGGCCTGATCTCGCGTACTCGGATTTTCACGGTAACCCTCATGACCATCTTGCTCACCCCGAAAAATGAAAATATACTGTTAGAGTTAGGATTGGACTCACGATAAACAGGTCGAACCACTTTTTGGTGAGAACGGATTCCGTAGGAAAAACTGACCGACGATTTCTTGCATGAACCCCTTTAATGTTCCAGTCGCAAGACGGAGAACGCACGGTAAAATGTCCCACGGTGGAAGGCTCATCGTGAGGAAATCGGAAGTCGTGTTTCGTGAGTCCAATTATTGTGTAACGACGCCGAACATCCAAAGCGCTTATGACAGCGACGAAAGGAGGCACATGAACAGCTCATGAATCCAATATTAACGCGGTGTGCGGGATTAGACGTGCACCAAAAGAGTGTCACATGCACGGTACTTCGCATGGATTTCGAGAAGGAGAGCCAGAAGGAAACACGGACCTTTGCAACGTTTAAGGATGAATTACAGAGGATGGCGACGTGGCTCAAGCAGGAAGGCGCCCTACGAGTGGTGATGGAGAGCACCGGGATTTATTGGCGGAGTGTGTACGAGGTGCTTGAGGCGCAAGAAATAACGGCAAGCGTTGTGAATGCCCGTCATGTGAAGAACGTGCCTGGCAGGAAGACCGATGTGGCCGACAGCGAATGGCTGGCGGACTTGTGCGTCTATGGGTTAGTTCGAGCGAGTTTTATACCGCCCAAAGATTTGCGCGATCTGAGGATGTTGACGCGATATCGACGGAAACTCGTCGAGCAGAAAGCCTCAGAGAAAAATCGGGTACAGAAAGTACTCGAGAGCATCGGTTTAAGGTTGAACAATGTAATCAGTGACATCGACGGCGTTTCGGCAAGACGGATGATCGACGCGATTATCGCAGGATCGTCTGTGCCGGAGGAACTGGTGGAGCTTTGTCACAAACGGCTCCACAGCAAGAAAGAGACACTCAAGAGGGCGTTGGTGGGGGAACCAACTGACCGGCATCGATTTATTCTCAAACAGATACGTGACCACATACGGTGGTTGGAGGACAGTATCTATGAAATCGACGAACAGGTCGTAACGGCCATGCAGCCGTACATGAAGGAATGGGAGCTTTTGCAGACCATTCCTGGAATTAATACCATGAGTGCCGCGATGTTACTTTCGGAGATTGGCGTGGACATGGAAGCCTTTGGGAGTGCGGATGCCCTTTCATCATGGGCAGGGTTATGTCCTGGTAATCACGAGACGGCAGGTAAAAAAAAAGAGTTCGGACGTTACACGGAAATCATTATATCAAAACCATGCTTTGCGAATGCGCCCAAAGTGCAGTCAAGACGCAGAGCCAATTTCGAGCGCGCTATCAAGCGATGGTGATTCGTCGGGGACACAATCGTACCATCGTGGCCATAGCCCATAAACTACTGGAGGTCATTTACATCCTGATTTCGAGGCGCGTGCCCTACAAGGATTCAACGGTGGACGTCGAAGAGGTTATCGTGCGAAGGAATGCTCCGAGGTGGATTCAGGCGCTGAAGAAGTTCGGATATCTAAAACCGGATGGTGTCGTCGGTTTAGGTGGTCAGAAGAAGACCAAGATGAAGAAGAAGCCCGAGTAGGCCGACGAGTAACGTACAGCATTGCACTTTACTTCCGTTTAAAAAAAACAGTTTAAACGAGACAGGAGAGGTTTGTCCTCGGCCTGATCTCGCGTACTCGGATTTTCACGGTAAAACGGCACCTTAAACCTCGTCGAACTAGCGCCTCCCGATGACGACGATGCCCTGCATCTCGTTGAAACAATCGCCAAACGTGTCACGGCGTATTGCCAAATGTGGAGGCAAACAATCGAGCAGGATGACGGCACTGTCCTAGAACATGCGACGGTCGAAGCCATGCAAAACGTGCCACAACGACAAAGGGCAGATGCGCTCTCCGAGGACACGTCGAG
>JBBTSF010000029.1:3375-17430 GCA_038064815.1 Patescibacteria group bacterium | reverse complement strand
GCGATCGTGCAGGTTTATGACTACGGGGAAGTCGAGGATTTCCACTACATCGCCATGGAATGGGTTGAAGGTGGGTCTCTCGGAGATTACGTGGAGAACCATGGACCTTTGAGCCTGGAGATGGCGGTCGCTGTGATCATGCGTGTCTGCGAGGGGATCGAAAGAGTCCACGCAGTGGGCGTGATTCATCGCGACATCAAGCCGGACAACATTCTGCTCACGGGGGCGGGAGAACCGAAGCTTACGGATTTCGGAATCGCGCTCAACGCCTCATCTACTTCCCGTGTCACGAAGACCGGGATGGCTGTGGGAAGCGCAGGGTTTACGGCTCCGGAACAAGCTTCGGGTCAACGTGACCTCGATGGTCGTGTTGATGTCCATGCGTTGGCGGTGACTCTCTGGGCGCTTCTGCGTGGAGAGAATCCTCCGCGCGAGTTCTTGTTCAGTGTTACTCTGAACAGACATCCGGAAGATGTCGACTGGATGCCCTCCGCTCTCATCCCGATTTTTCTGAAAGCGGTTGAGACGGACCGCGATGAGCGGTATGGATCGGTCGCCGAATTCCGGCACGCGCTTGCAACGCTCGTTGGTCGTGCGCACGTCAACGCCGAACAACCTGTCCGTCTTCCAACAAGTGCTCCGCCGGTCGTCGTTCACACGACGGCTTCAACGGCTTCAGATACAGACATGGCGCCTTATTCTCGGACTTCACCTCCACCGCGTGCCGTTGACACGGCGCATGCGATGACTGGGATCCCGGCGTCCGAGTTGCGAGTCGGTATTCCGATACATCCTCGTACACGCAAGGCACAGATCGCCGTCGCCGTTTTCACGGTGATGCTGATCGGCCTTGCAATCATGATCCCGGTTCTTCTCCAGCGTTCTGGGCTCGAGATGCCGGTCGTGGAGCAACCTGTTCCGACGACAACGACAGTTTCCGCCCGAGACATGGAGCCAGAAGTTGCGCGGTCCATCCCGCTTCTTCCGGAGCCAACACCTCCCGCACCCACCTTGCTCGTCGTACGACAGGTCGGGGAGCTGGAGGCACATCGTCCGTCTCGTCCTCCGGAGACGATCACGGATATTCCCGTCCAAGTCGCGAGCACCAAGAAGGTGCCGCGGCCATGGAAAGGGAAGAAGCCAGAAGAAAAACCGGGCGGCGAAACTGTCGTCCCGGAAGTCAAAGTTCTCGTTCCCGAGGTTCCGAAGCCTCCCGCTTCCGACACCGTACTCGTCGGGGTTTCCACCAAAGGGGACCCGACCAAAGTATGGATCGTCGACGGATCCAGTCGCCGCCTCCTTCCCGCGCGCGTCCCGCCAGGCACATACAAGGTCATCGCCAAGTTCGGCGAAAAAGATGAACGCGTCGCCATTGCAACATTGGTCGTCAAGGCCGGTGGGGCTCCCAAGCTCCAGTGTGCGAGCGCCTTCACAAGCTGCACCGTCCGCTAGCCAGCTCACTCCCCTGACGAGGTTCTTCCCTCGTCTTTTTTAATTCTCTGAGAATGTATTCACTTTTTCACCACTTTCGTGCATCATGTGGGCGTATGATTGATATCAAAATTCTTCGAGAACACCCCGAAAAAGTGAAAGAAGCGGCTCGGAATAAAAATGTGGATTTGGATATCGACCGCATTTTAGTTCTCGATATAGCTCGTCGAAAACAGCAAGGAGAACTTGATCAATTGAACCAATCTCGAAAAGAAGCGGCGAAAACCCAAGATATCGAAAAGGGCAAACAGCTCAAAGAAGATGCGGTGAAGCTTGAGCTTGATCTTGCTCAAACCGAATCTGAACTGACAGCGCTTCTTCTGCGCGTCCCAAACCTTCCAAGCGATGACACTCCGATCGGGAAAGATGAATCTCAGAATGTTGTCCTTCGTAAAGTGGGAACTCCAACCACATTCGATTTCAAACCAAAAGATCATATGGATCTCGGTGTCGCGCTTGGTCTGATCGATTCTGAACAAGCCACAGCCGTCGCCGGCGCACGCTTTACCTACCTCATGGGTGACTTAGTTCTTTTGCAATTTGCGCTCGCACAATTGGCGTTTTCCGTTCTCACAAACGAAGAGACGCTCAAGTCAATCGCACAAAAAGCAAATCTCAACGTTCCATCAAAACCCTTTGTGCCCGTTGCTCCACCTTTGATGATTCGCCCAGATGTTTTTCAACGCATGGCGCGGCTTGAACCAAGAGATGAACGTTATCATTTGGTTGCGGACGATTTGTTTCTGATTGGAAGTGCGGAACACACACTCGGCCCTCTGCACATGGACAGTGCGCTTAGGGAAGCTGATTTGCCTGCACGTTATGTCGCCTTCACTCCCGCGTTTCGTCGCGAAGCGGGTTCGTATGGAAAAGATACAAAAGGCATTTTGCGTTTGCATCAGTTTGATAAAGTTGAGATGGAATCGTTTACGACAAGTGACGCGGGACAGATCGAACAAGATTTTTTTGTGGCGATTCAAGAACATTTGATGCAAGCACTCGGTCTTCCATATCAAGTCGTAATGACTTGCACGGGTGATCAAGGCGATCCAGACGCGCGACACTTGGATATCGAAACGTGGATGCCGGGGCAAGATAAATATCGCGAAACACATTCCGCGGATTACATGTCTGACTATCAAGCGCGTCGGCTTGCGACAAAAATAAAACGCGAAGATGGCACAAGCGAGTTCGCACACATGAACGATGCAACCGTTTTCGCCGTCGGTCGCACGCTCATCGCGATCATGGAGAACAATCAGCAAGCAGATGGGTCGATTTTGATTCCAGAAGTGCTTCGACCATGGATTGGGAAAGAAAAAATTTCGTAGTGTTATACACAAAAAACGTTTCAAACAGATTCGGACAAAAAAATGAGCGTGAATGCGCTCGTTTTTTTATTTTCGTTTTGTCATGTCGCTCTGACACTTACAAAAAATTCAGCTTAATTTAGCTAAAATTCATTGACAAATAGCTGTTTTTTTGTTTTTCTGGAATCAGATCACAGACACACAACTGCTTTGCACGAAGAGGAAACGATACGCATAGACTCCAGACGTTTCTACAACCGGCAACGTGGATAACTGTCTGCGTCAGATCGCGAACGTGGTGAATTGGGAGGCATCACGTTCGTCAACCAACTCGGCAGGTGCAGGTAGATCTCCTGCACCGAGCGAGGCGGTTGACAGTCAATCATCTCACGGTACTTTTCTTCCAAACGTCAGGGGCTCGCAATGTTTTTGAAAGCGTCCGTCGTCTATTTCTGGATCCTGTTTCTCGCATTCTGCGCACTCAACATCTCGGCATGCGAAGGGGTGAAGGTCGGATTCGATCAGGTCGACGACTTCTACGCGCTCGACCAGGGCGGGGCAGACTCGACGCTCGTTCAGCTGCCGTTTCCGGCCGGAGTCTCCGTTCTGTGCACGCAAGGCGCGGGCGGAACGCACAGTCACACGTCGACCTCGACGGCGCACGACATCGATCTGGATACCTCAAATAGCGAGGATCAGGAGCTCTACGCCCCGAGCTCTGGAACGGCCCGCGTGCATCTGTTCGAAAACACGAGCAGCGGATTCGGCAACCATGTGAACATCGAGCGCGATGACGGAACTTACGTAGTCGTTGGCCACATGAAGACGATCTTCGTCTGCGATGGATGCGAAGTCGCGGCCGGACAACTGCTCGGATTCGAGGGTTGCACCGGTTCGTGCACGGGAGATCATGTCCACATCGGTCTGCACTCGGGCGATGCAACGCTGCCCGCAGAAAAGGGGACGTCGATCCCCGCAACGTACATTGTCTCTTCTGGTGGTACGACGACCACGCTCTCCGGCGAGGATTTCGTCTGCGGTGTGGGAACCAAACCCGAACCGCTCGGCCAAACCTACACCTCTGCGCTCGCCGTTGCGTACACCCATCCAGACGGCACGCTCGTGAAGACGGGCAACGACGCGAAAGTGTACGTGCTTGTAAACGGTGCGCGTCGTTGGATTGCAAACGAGACGGTGTTCGCCAGTATGCGCTATGACTTCAAGCAGGTCGTGCTCGTGTCCGATGAGGAACTCAACTGTTATCCAGACGCTGGTCCGCTTTCGCAGTCGACTCTCATCGACGCAGTGCGTGATCCGTCCGGAACGCGTTGGCTCATCGTTGGTGGGCAAAACGCATCGGATCGTTATCGTGTGGCAGTCAGCGATTTTGGTTGGGAAGGAGTTCTCACCTCGTGGGGCTTGTCGTATCACGCAACGATGCCTCCCCCCAACGCAAATTGGAATAGTGCCTATCTTCAGAATTGGAATACGAAGCCCGGGTTTGCAGAGTTTCGACCCGGTTCGGTTCTCAAGGAACCGTCGAATTCGGCGGTGTACGTGGCAGGCAATCATCTCGCCCTGCCCGTCAAAAATTGGTCCACGTATCTCCTACTCGGCTTCTTGTCGCGTCCCATCATCCACGTCCCCGACGGCTCCGTGCTTGCTGTCGAAACGCAGATGGGGAATTGCGCAAGCGGTTTGTACTGCTTGAGTGTGGAATCGGTTGGTGTGTGTGGAAACAATTCGCTCAGCATGAGCGATGGCGAAAACACAGCGACGTTCAACATGGCGGGGTTTCCCGACCAAGCGGGTTCTGGTGGGCAAGACGCTCAGTCCGATTCCTCAGACGCATCGCCGCCCCCGTCTGCGGATCCACCTCCTGCGGCTTCAACGCCGGCACAGCCTCCGGCGAGCAACACGCAAAACACGAGTTCTGCTTCCAGCTGTCCCAACAACGCACCCGCCTGCCTCGTCGACGCTGACAACAACGGCCTCGTCGAGACGCTTCTGCTCGCGGACAGTCTCTGGACCGCGGGCACAGCGATGCATCAGTCGGCGTACGTTTACGCAAACGGCGGGTGTTTCGATGGGACGTTGATGCCCGGTGATCTTCAGGTCGCCACGGATGGTTATTACGCCATCGATTTTTCCAAGTTCGCGAGCAGTTGCGCGAGCCAACTCACGCTCATCTCCGGTCTGTCGAGCGACGGTCAACCGCTCAATCCCAACATGAGCAACTGGCTGTGGTGGCAGAATGCGAGCTTCTGCGCGCAGGGAAGCCAACTCTGTAACCTTATGAACAACGGTCACGCGTGGGAAGAGTGGCTCCTGTCCGTTTCGTGGAATCCGCAGACGGGTCTCACCCCAAACGGCAACGGCTTCACGCAGAACGCACAACTCTGATCGATTCTCACCTGCGCAACACTCACGCGCGGGTTTTTTCATTGAGATGTGAACAATTTTCCTACTGTGAATTTTCTTTTTCTGATATAATTTCTGTAGTTATGCAGAATTTCAAAGCCCGCGTCATCGCGACACTTTTGTGGCTTACAGAACGGTATGTACGAATCGCTTCACGCAAACATGGAGTGGCGACACTTTTGGTTTTGATCGTTTTTGTCGGGACATTTTTGTACGTTCATCCTGCCGCGGCATTCGATTCAGATGATATCGCGAATTTTATTGCTTCGATCGCAAAGTTTTTTGCGAACTTGATTTCTGGTTTGATTGTCACCGTCATCGAGTACTTGATTCCGGTCATGCTTTACAACAACTTCGCCACCGCACCGGTTGTGGTCGCGGGTTGGGCGCTTGTACGCGACACGGTGAACATGTTTTTCGTGATTATTTTGATCGTGATTGCGTTCGGAACGATTTTGGGAAATGCGCGGTTCAAGTGGCAACAACAGATCACCACACTTCTGGTTACTGCCATCGTAATCAATTTTTCGAAAACACTCTGTGGAATCATGATCGACTTTGGGCAGGTTGTGATGCTCACGTTTGCAAACGCCCTTCGTGAGATTGCCGCAGGAAACATTGTGGAGTTGTTTGGACTCAACAAAATGAGTTCATTTAGCACCTTCAATGTTCAGGCGGTGAGCAGCTGGGATTTAGCATTTGCAGCGATCGCTTCTGTTTTTCTCCTTTCGTGGGTGTTGGTCATCATGATCTTCATGTTTGCCATTTTGTTGTATCGCATCGTGGCATTGTGGGTTTTGATTGTCGTTGCTCCGCTTGCCTGGTTGTTTCGAAAAGATATTGGAGAATTGTTAAGTAGTAAGGCATACGCGGATTGGTGGGCGCAATTTAAATGTCTGGTCGCCATTGGTCCTGTCCTTACGTTTTTTCTTTGGCTCACTCTCGCTGTTTCCGGAGCAGGTGGATCTGCACAAGGATTTGATGCGATTAGTGTCGACAACACAGGAAACGCCGCCGGATTCCTTACACAAATTTTTGAATTTCAATCATTCATGAGTTTGGTGGTTGGTTCTGCGATGTTGATCGCCGGAATGAAAGCGTCACAAAGTCTTTGTTCTGTGATGGGCAACACCTTTTTGGGAAAGAGTCTTTCAAAAGCCGCAGCCATTGGTCCAGCATATGCAGGCAAAGCCTTTGATTACACAAAAAACCTTGCGCTTGGAGGTGCAGCCAAAGGAATTGGTGGAGGTGCACGTCTTGCGGGAGGATTGGTGCGTGGGACGGCAAAGTACACGGGGAAAGGTTTGGGATTAGCAACGAATCGATTAGCGAGAGTTCAAGTTGGACAAGGAGTAAATAATGATGGTTCAAAGAAAGGGTTTGTTAAACGATGGACCGGAAAGACGATACGTGGAATTGGAAAAACAGGTGCACTCGCAACCGATCGTGGTCGTGCAGATTTGTATACAGCGATGGCTTCCGGAGAGGGACGTTTTGCCAGAACGATGGCGCCTGGTCTTGAAAAGCGCGCCGCAAAATTGAATGCGGTTCGCCAAGGTGAAATTGCTGTGGCTGGTGATAAATATAAAGAAGCTTCTTCTACCACAAAGATCAATCAACTCAAACGATTTGCGAAAAATGGTCACTCGGTGGGGGGCCTTCTTGGTGGAAAGAAGGAAGCTATCGCGCTTTTCAAGGAATTACTTGAGAATCCAGACATGATGGAAGATTTCCGAAAAGAGGGTGGTGATATTGCTGGATTGAATGAGAGGTATGGTTCTGAATTGACGGCTGCCTTCAAAGGCGACGCCAAAACACAAAAGAGCTACAAGAAATTCAAGAAGCAGTTTGCTCATCAAACAAAATCAAAGAATCCTGCACAGGCCGCGAAGGATTTGGAAGAACTCAAAACAGAAGAAGATTGGCGCAATCTGGATGCACACGCATTGCTGGATGAAGAGGTGCGAGCTCGAGCCGAGTCGACGTTTATTGATGTAAAAGACAAGGGTGGAACATTGAAGAGAGTGAAGGTGTCTGATCGCATTGCAGCCGGTGGAATGGGTGGAGATAAGAGAGATATTTGGGAAAAGCGTGGTGATGCGCTTGATGAGGAAGAGTTCCGTCTCGCAAGTCCTTCTCAAATTATCTCCGCTTCTTCTCCAGGTCTCGCCCGCCGCGCGATGAGTGTTGCGGTGAAGGATGGAGACATCAATCGAGGTGGTCAGGTTTTGGATAGGCTCGTTGAGTCCTATCAAGGACCTAACACCACAGACGAACAACGCTTCAATGTTTCTACAAGCATCGATAGCGTTGTGGCAGATCTTGAAAAGACGATTGCCGCGGATCCAAAGAAACAAAAAGAAGTAAAGAAGAAGCTTGATGAATTTAAAAAGAAATTGGAAGCCGCACAAGGCGCGGTTGTAGGGGCGAATAAATCAAAATTTGGAACTCTCGGCTCGATTGGAACCCGAGAGAATGCCGAATCTTTTGTTCGTGACACGCTTGCGAATGCTTCTGACGAACGCCGCGCAGACGCCAGTCAACAGGTTGATACAGAGATAGAAACAAGACGACAAAAGATTGCGGAATCTCAGACGAAGGAGGCAGAGACAATCCGTGGATCGTCTACAGGACTTCAGGATCAGGCACGTGAAACGGACAGAGTGCTGACAACCGTGCGTCAACAGGCCGGGGTCGCAAGACAAAGTGCGGCTAAAATGTCTGCTATCACGGTGAAACGTCTGGAGGCAGACATCGCATTCAAAAACGTGCGCGTGAAGGAACTTAATGGAGCAAAGGCAGATGCAATGGCGAAAGGTGACACTGCCGGCCTGGCTGATTTTAATCGCCAACAAGGTGAGCTTGCGGCAGAGATCGCAAAACTCAATACACAAATTGCAACTGCCAAAAATATTGACGCGGATCCAGAAGTTGTTCGTCTTGAAGCGGCGCGGCTTGCGGCGTATGACGCACACACCAAGAAGCTCGAAGAGTTCAGAGCGTTTAGTGCAGATGAACTTGCGGCCGTGAAAGCGTTGCGTGCAGAACGTGAAAAGATCGAGCAAGAAGTGACGAAGCTAACGTCTGTTGCCACGACCATTCGAGATCTGCGCAACCCACCACCCACGGCTTAATCCATGAGTTTTTTCCATGCCCGACCAGATCGCTCCATCGTCCAAAAACCCCATCGCCCTCTCAGAAGAGATGGGAACCTATTTTCTATCGTACGAGACATTCTCACACGTCGAGAAAATGCTCAGTGATGCGGGCTTGGATGTGAATCTTGTCGCGGTCGTTGTCTCCGAAATTTATCGACTTGCCTCAGGCGAGTATTCGGTAGAGGAGTTTGTGGCAAAGTTACGTTCCGCAACTGCGCTTGATGCGCCTGGATTGCAAAAGTTCCTTTCTGTGATCTGTGACAAAATTTTGCGTCCGGTCGTCGCAAATGTAGATGGTCTTTCTGAAAAGATTGAAGCGTTAGGAGGAGGAACAACAACACAGACTGTTCCGCAGCCTTCCCCAACTCCTGCTCCATCTAAAAAAATAGATACGTTCTCTGAAAAAGACGAAGCAGAAATTTCTTCTTCGCGATCTTTTACCCCTACCAATGATGTTCAGGAAATGGTTTCGACGATTTGTTCTGATCTGTTCTTGTCTTCCGTTGACCCGGATTTGCATACACGCTGCAAGCAACTCGTTGAATCTCGTGTGCGAGAAGTGCGAGACGCAGAACAAACGCGCGCGGGACTTGAGCGTGCGATTTCGGAAGGAGGTCTTGGGGTTGTGGGAAGAACATTGGCAGACATGATGCAAGCGATTGAAGAAGTTGTAGATATCGCAAGAAAACAGAATGCGGAAAAAATTCTTGTTGAGCGCGCACAAGCCAAGGATCAGAAACAGGAAGCGATCCGCACGACAGAAGATTTGCAGAAGAAGGAAGAACAAGCGCTGTCTAAACGCTACGTACAAATGACCGGGAAGATGCCGACGGAATCTGTTGCGCCCGCCGCACCGACACTCGCACGTTCTTCCGCGGCGATTTCTGTTTCACAGCAGATGGCGCGCCAAGAACAAAAGATTGATACAGAAAAAGTGCGCAAGGTGATCGAGCAATCGACACAGAAAGCTGCGGCTCCCCGTCCGGCTCCTGTTCCAAAACCACGTGTGCAGGATGTCTCTCCCGCAAGACGTCTCGCGGGTCCTGTGGACGAACTGCAAGCCATGAGTCTTACAGACTTTCGCCGTTTGTCGTCTGAACCCGCTCAAGCTGCGCAGCGTATTCACGACATGATTGATCTGTTGGAGGAACAGGGGTATGCAAAGCGCGTTGCCGGCATTCATGCATTTCGCACGTCACAACTTGAACAACTCTATTTGTCGATCACACAAGATGCACTTCTTTCTGGAAAGGGCGTAGACGAGATTTTGGATTCGTCAGCCGCACAAGGTATGAAGAAATCGGAATACGACGCGCTTATGAAATTAAACGAAGTGATTCGGTTCTGATAGAATAGGTTTATGCCGCAGCAATTCGTGGTCCCACAATTTATTGAAACGGAAGATCACATTTTCGGCCCGATCACGGCTCGTCAGTTTATTATTCTGATGATTACGGGGCTGATCGACTTCACTCTGTTTAAGCTGTTGTCTTTTACGATGTTTCTAGTGTTCGGAATTCCTATCTTCACGGTCGGTGCGACATTTGCCTTTGCAAGAATCAACGGCCAAGCATTTCATTTTTTTGTGCTGAATATTATCCAAACATTCAAAAAGCCAAAAATACGTGTGTGGGAAAAGTCTTACACAAATGCCCAATTGAAAGAGTATATCGGGGAAGCACTCCCTGATCTTCCTGCACCCATGGTTCACAAAGCACCGTTATCCTCCTCGCGTTTGAATGAAATTTCTCTTGTGGTGAACACGGGTGGCGTCTATAAACCGGAAGAAGATTAGTATGCAATCAAAGAAACTCGCAAAACAGAAGCCGGGGCCACCAACCGTTAATTATCTCGACATTGCCGAGATTCGTGACGACATGGTGATCTTGAAAGATGGAACCGTTCGAGCGGTTTTGCTTGTTTCGAGTATTAATTTCGCGCTCAAAGCGGAGGATGAACAAGAGGCGATTATTCAGGCATACATGTCTTTTCTGAATGGTCTGGAGTTTCCAGTACAGATCGTGGTGCATTCTCGAAAGATGAATATCGATCCGTATCTCAAAGCACTCAAAGAACAAGAACGTGTTACGCAAAACGATTTGCTTCGGACACAAATCGGAGATTACCAAGCGTTCGTTTCAGAACTGGTTGAGTTGGGTCAGATCATGCAAAAGCGTTTTTATATTGTGTTGCCTTACGATCCGCTCACAAACAAGCGTAAAAACTTTTGGACGCGTCTTTCAGAATCCATGTCTCCGGCCGCTGCAGCAAAATTGAATGCGAAACAGCTCGCAGATCGGATCGAGCAGATGTATCGACGTGTGGACCAGATTCAAGGGGAACTCAACAGTATGAGTCTCAACTCTGCTCGTTTGGATACGCAAAGTCTGATTGAGCTTTATTACAATGTTTACAATCCCGATATTTTCGATACCGAAAAACTCGCCGATCTCACCGAACTTCAACACGAGGCATAATGTATGGCTATTGATATTGGAAAAATTAAAGAATCCTTGCCACCGCCACCTCCGGTCAGAAAACAAACGGTGAAACCGGAACAGGTGAAGCTTCAACAAGAACGAAGTATTCTTGAAGAAGAGCGAATTTATCGCAAAGGAGTGGTGACGGTGAAGGATTTGATTTCCCCGGCTTCGTTTGAAGTTCAGCCTCGCTGTTTGCGTTTGTCTGGCATGTATTTGCGCACGTTGTTCGTGATCAATTATCCGCGCCACATCGGACTTGGATGGTCGGCGCCACTCATCAACCTCAACAAAACATTTGATGTTGCGATGTTTTTTTACCCACTCAAAGCGCAGATCGTTCTCAAACAATTGCAAAAGAAAGTGGGTGTGTTTGAAGCGAAGATCATGGGAGATGCGGATAAAGGCGCGCCACGTGATCCGCTTTCCGAAACGGCGCTGCGTGATATCGAAGCGCTTCGCGATGCACTCACCCAAGGAATCGAACACTTTTTTCAATTCGCGTTTTACGTCACGATTTACGCCACAAGTGAAGAAGAGCTTGATCGTTTTTCTTCTGAGGTGGAATCGTTGTTTGGAAGTAAACTCATTTATACAAAAGCAGGCTACTATCAAGCCGAACAAGGATTCAACTCAACCATTCCACTTGGAAACGATGAGTTGATGATCACCTACAACATGAACACGTCGCCAATCGCGGCTTCGTTTCCGTTTATCAGTTCTGATCTCACTTCAGACAACGGCATTCTCTACGGCGTGAATCGCCATAACAACTCGCTCATTTTGTTTGATCGTTTCAGTTTGCAAAACGCAAACTCTGTGGTGTTCGCAACGTCTGGTGCGGGAAAATCCTACACGATCAAACTCGAAATTTTGCGTTCACTCATGATGGGAATTGATGTCATCGTGATCGATCCAGAAATGGAATACAAACAGTTGTCTGATGCGGTCGGTGGAACGTATATCAATGTTTCTCTTTCTTCTGATGCGAAGGTGAATCCATTTGATTTGCCTCGCGCGGTCGGAGAGGGAACCGCTGTTGATGACATCATCCGCAGTTCTGTCATTACCTTGAAAGGATTGTTGCGCATCATGATCGGTGTGCCGATTGGGGAACAAGGAAAACTCGGTTTCACACCTGAGGAAGATTCGATTCTCGATCGGGCACTTATTGAAACATACGCCAAAAAAGATATCACCCCAGATCTCACCTCTCTTGCCGATATCGAAGCGCCGATCATGCAGGATTTTCAAGATGTGCTGGAAGGCATGGAAGGGGCGGAGCAAATCGTGTCTCGTCTTGAAAAATACACAGACGGAACCTTTGCAGGACTTTTGAACTCTCCAACCACCGTCGCCATGAATAATCAGCTCGTCGTGTTTTCTGTTCGAGATCTCGAAGATGAACTGCGACCGGTTGGGATTTATACGATCGTCAACTACATCTGGAACGTCACACGCTCTGAACGCAAGAAACGTATTCTCGTCATCGACGAAGCATGGTGGTTGATGACAAACGAAGATTCCGCGAAGTTTATTTTTGCGCTTGTGAAGCGCGCACGTAAATATTATTTGGGTGTCACCACGATCACGCAAGACGTGAATGACTTTTTGCGCTCTCCGTATGGACAAGCGATCGTCACGAACTCCGCCATGCAAGTGCTTCTTAAACAATCTCCTTCGGCGGTCGATCTTGTCCAGAAAACATTCAACCTGACAGACGGAGAAAAATATCTTTTGCTTGAGTCAGGAGTGGGAGAAGGAATCTTTTTTGCGGGACAAAAACACGCGGCGATTAAAGTGGTCGCGTCGTATACAGAAGATCAACTCGTAACGACAAATCCGCAACAGCTTTTGCAAATGGAAAAAGTGCAGAAGGAATTTGATGATGCGGAAAGGCTGCAAGAAGGGGAGGAGACAGAAAGACGAGAGGTGGCAGAAGCCGCAGAAGTTGCAGAGGCGGGAGAACCTGAGACAATAGAAGAGACCGAAGAAACGGCACGGTTAGAAGCAGAAGCGAATGCGGCAGAGGCGCTGTTGTCACAAGAAGATCAAGGAAAACAAGAAGCCGATAAAATCCGTGATTCTCTCCAGATATGATGATGACACGCAAAAAACGCATTACGATCGTAGCCGCGATTTTTATCGTCGTTATTTTATTGCTGATCTGGTTTTTTCTTTTGTTGTGGCCACAAGGGACATCGAACACTCCTTCTTCTGACACACAAACTCCGGTGACACAGGAAGAGAAAACTTCTACTCCAACTCCTGAAGAACAAAAATTGATTGAGAAGCAAGAGGACCGAATGCAATCCTCGGAAGTCACAACGGTGGCAAGAACGTTTGTGGAGCGCTACGGAAGTTATTCGAATGAAGCCAACTTTCAAAATACGAAAGATGTGCTTCCTCTGATGACGGATGCGTTTGCGAGTGCGACACAGCAAGTGATCGATACATCAAAACCACCGGCAACTTACTATGGCGTCACGACAAACGTTATTGTGTTGACGGTAGAAAAAAATGACGATGCGGCTGCAACCGTTTTGTTAAATACACAGCGCATCATCGCACAGGGATCCACACAAAATTCTGCAGTGTCGTATCAAAAAATTCGTTTAGAACTTTTGAAACAGTCAGGCACATGGAAAGTCGACTCCGCCACCTGGTTGTAGAAGCGCTCTTTCCTCGCTTTTGCCTTTCTTGTCACACCGAAGGCACGCTTTGGTGTGATGTCTGTGCAGCTTCTTGGTGGCCGGCATCCAGCAAATCTGGATGTCCATTCTGCGCAAAGGGACTCAGTTCGAATACATGCGATCGTTGCAAGCCCGAAGCCTACCTCGACGGGCTTTTTGCGTTTGCCCCTTATGGGAATCCTGTTGTCCGCCACGCAATCACGCAATGGAAATATGATGGCGATCGAGGTGTTGAAGCGGTGATTCAAAAATGGTTGGTTCAAGCACAGCCGCATTTGATCCCGATTGGTTTGGAAGAAACGGTGTTTGCTCCTGTCCCGCTGCACATACGTAAACAACGTGCGCGTGGGTTTGATCAAGCGGGACTGATCGCAGATTGGATGGGGCAACTCTATAGCACGCCTGTTTTCGATTTACTTATACGATTTCGTCCAACGGTTCAGCAAGCACAGCTCAATAAACAAGAACGTCTTCTTGGAAACCTTGATGGAATTTTTCGTGT
>JBBTSF010000029.1:0-3275 GCA_038064815.1 Patescibacteria group bacterium | reverse complement strand
GCAAATTCTTGGTATCCATACGGCCCGTTTGCGTACTCTGGGAAAAGCGTTCTGATCAAAGAACCCCGCGTGGTTTTAATATTGTACTTCGTGATGAGATTTTGAAAACCGGCTTTTTCAAACATACGGATACTTTCTGTGTCCGGGAAAAGATTAAAGTCACCCATCACAATTTTTTCTCCCGCGCACGGCGACAGAAAATCTAAAATCTTTTTCGACTGCTCGAGGCGTTTTACCGAATCGCGTTTACTTGCCGGTTCAGAATTTCCGTGTACATGCAGAATCGTGAGAGGTTTTTCAAGATTGATTTTTATATACGCAGCCAAATGTCCCGTCGACTCCGGATCTTTTGGTTGATAGCTGTTGTAGTGATTGTAAACAAAAAAGCTACCACTGTCTGAGACAGGCAGATTTTTTTTCCAGAATGTTGCAAGACCCAGTTGTAACTGTTGGGGATAGTCAGGGACGATATCGTAGTCATCTTGCATCGCCGCAAATTGCACGGAGAATTCCGGCAGACGTCTGGTGATTTCTTGTAGAAGATTCGCTCGACCACGGTAGGGAAGTTTTGAGATGTCTTCTTTTGGATTACTCAACATCTCCTGAAAGCAGAACACATCGGTCGTCGACGCCTCTTGAACAATAAAATCCATAAGCGCCTCAAACGCATGCCCGAAATAGCCATTGAGTGAAATGATTTTCATATCTGCCTTATTATGCCACAGAACCTGTTTATTGATGTATTATGCCGAATCTGTTATGCTTTTCGCGCCTGGAGAGGTACCCAAGCGGCTGAAGGGGACGGTTTGCTAAACCGTTAGGCCTGTCAAAGGGCGCGAGGGTTCGAATCCCTCCCTCTCCGCCACCCTACGCTCCAGCTGCTTATTTAGCTGGCGCGTAGGGTGGTTCCAAGTCGTACAATAAATCCATCACGGAGAGATGGCCGAGTGGTTTAAGGCAACAGTCTTGAAAACTGTCAGGGTTCATAGCCCTCGCGAGTTCGAATCTCGCTCTCTCCTCCATTTAAAATCACTAGTTCTCTAGTGATTTTAAATATCAAAAAGTCGAGATGAGAAGTTTATACTCGTGAGTTGGACGAACGGGTAAATCTCGCTCTCTCCTCCATACAAATACACCAGTTCATCTGGTGTATTTGTATTCATATTGTGGAGAAGCCAAAAGGTGGGTAAAATAGAAACGTATGGAAGATGATTTTCCACAACAAGAGCAAGAACTCACGGGATCTGAGATTGATATTGGAGATCCGCTTGCTCAATGGGAAGTAGATGAATATCCGCGTCATGAACGTTCGCGTACATGGTACGTCGTTGCGGTGATTGTTGGAGTTGGGCTGATCGTCTACGCCATTGCAACCGCAAACTTTTTGTTTGCCGTGATCATCTTGATGGTCGGAGTGATCATGCTCATCTCTACGTTCAAAGAACCAGAACGCATCCCGGTTGTCATCACGAACACAGGTATTCTTGTCGATGACATGTACTACGACTTCGACGCGATTCGTGATTTTTCGATCGCGTTTGACCCCCCACACGTCAGTATTCTTTATCTAGATTTTCACAGCCATTGGCATCCACTTTTGTCTGTTCCTTTGGAGGACATGGATCCAAACGACATTCGAGAATTGCTTCTGCCATTTTGTGCCGAAAACCTCAAGCGTTCCGAAGAACAATTGACAGACACGGCCCGAAGAATGTATAAACTCTGAGCTACATGAGTCTCATGCGCTCGTAGCTCAGCTGGATAGAGCGACAGCTTGCGGAGCTGTAGGCCGCAGGTTCGAACCCTGCCGAGCGCACCAAAAACATCTCAATTCGTTGAGATGTTTTTGTTTGGGGCTTTTGGTAAGATGCGTTTGTTATGGCGATTCATCTGAGCTCATCTGCGGCGGAACTTCCGGGTATTGGGGCAAAAGCGTTCAAAGATTTGAAAACCATGGGGATCTCGACGGTCCAGGATTTTTTGTTGGCTGTACCGTTTCGTTATGATGACTTTTCCCAGATACGAAAGATCGTGGACGTCCGGACGGGTGAACCAGTGACGGTCGTCGGGACAATTACGTCGATCAAGTCTCGGCCTGCCAAAAATCGACACATGATTATTGTCGACGCGGTTCTTGAGGATGATACGGGATCACTCCCGATCGTGTGGTTCAACCAAGCGTATTTAATGAATACGATTCATCCTGGCACCGAACTGTCGCTTTCTGGAACGGTCGACTTTCGTTTCAATCGGTCCATGGCAAACCCCGTGCACGAACCTCCGGATCGGCATTTGCTTACGGGAAGAATTGTTCCTGTCTATCGACTCTCCGGTTCGCTTAAAATGAATCGCATGCGTTCTGCGATGAACATTGCGCTGTCCTGTGTTCATGAGTTTGATGAATGGCTTCCTGAAGAACTTATCAAAAAAGAATCATTGGTCGATTTACCAACCGCTCTTTCCTCAATTCACTTTCCACAAACGCAAAAAGATCTTGATCGTGCGATTGATCGATTGAAGTTTGAAGAATTGTTTTTACATCAAATGATGTTCGCACAAGTTCGTCGTGAGCGATCTGTTCGATCCGCACACACGGTCCCGATCGATGAGGATGCATTGAAACAGTTTGTCGTGAGTCTTCCGTTTGAACTGACGTCGGCACAACGGATGGCGGCTTGGGAGATCGTGCAAGATCTTGCGAAGTCTCATCCAATGAATCGTTTGTTGCAAGGCGATGTGGGTTCTGGAAAAACGGTTGTGGCAGCGATTGCCGCATCTCGTGTCCTTGCACAGGATCGACTCGTGGTCTATTTAGCGCCTACAGAAATTCTTGCGTCGCAACAGCACGCGGTGTTTCAAAAGTTATTTCCAGATAATGCTGTGGCTTTGTTTACACGTTCACAAAAACAAATCGGAAACGAAGTTGTTAAAAAGGAAAAATTGATTGAAGCGATTCGAGAGGGAAATGTCCGATGCGTGATTGGAACACATGCTGTGCTACAAGACACAGTCGAATTACCAAATCTTGCGTTTGTGATTGTCGACGAACAACACCGATTTGGTGTGGCACAGCGTCATGCGTTGTTGGAAAAAAATAGTGAGTACGCACCGCATCTTCTTTCGATGACCGCGACTCCCATTCCACGATCACTCGCGTTGACCGTCTACGGAGATTTGGATGTTTCACTCATCAATCAGCTTCCCAAAGGGCGAAAAGCAATTGGAACGGCTGTTGTCGCGCAGTCGGATCGAGAAGGGATGTGGCAGCATGTGAA
>JBBTSF010000028.1:2627-14273 GCA_038064815.1 Patescibacteria group bacterium | reverse complement strand
TTTCAAGAATCGCAAGATAAATCGTGATTTCTTTGTCGTTAAAATCGAGTTGTTTCAGCAATGTGTGCAACATACACAAATATTATGCCATGTTGTTGAAAGATTGTCAACACACCATATTGCATAATATAAAGGCTTTTTTAAATTAATTAGGTGATGGTGTTTGAAAATTATTGACAAAAGGCAAAAAATTTGATAAAGTGGTGATGTTCGAACGTAAACCACAACCACAGGAGAGATCCATGAAGATTCTGGTGATCGATGACGCAGCCCACAACACGCAAGCCGCGATCTCGCAGCTTGGCGAGGCACATCAACTGACGACGGCCTCGTCATACGACGAAGCGAGGAAACTTCTCGTCGGGAATCCTTGGGCAAACGAGGAAGCCCAAAAGTTCGATGTCATTCTGACCGACCTGATGATGCCGGCCAGCGGAATGCGGCAAGGAGAAGAGGGGCTTCGATTCGTCGGGAAGCTGATGCCGGTCGGAGTGTTCCTCGTGTTGCTCGCCGCCAAATCTGGGGCGAAGTACATCGGTCTTCTGACCGACACCGGTCATCACGACCACCCCGCAAGTGCCGCCCTGGATGACATGTACGAAACAGTTCTCCAAATCAACAGTGCGAAGACGGTCTTCATCAACAATAAATTCATGGATCATCAGAGGAAGGGAAAGAAGGTAGTCAGCATCAAGCGGTGGGATCAACTCCTCGAAGAGTTGCTGAAGTAACCTCACCAAAACACGGTCGTGCTCGCGTCCCGTAGAAGGTCGAGCAAAACTGGAGCAATCAATACGGATTGCTTCTCTGAATACGCCTACATGAAATCCATGTAGATGTTGAGGAGAATCTTTCATCATGACTTACCTCTTCATCAGCTGTATACTTAAAATAATTCTCTAAACTTTTTTTCACTATGAGTACAAAACCAAATATTTCGCTCACCATTGTGAGTATCCTTGCGCTTGTTGCTCTTATTTTTTCTGGGTTTGCTCTCTCAAAAGGAAGCAGCACAAACACACAAGCGCCAGATAGTCTCGCAAAAATTTTGAAAACAAAGGAGATGCATGTATGTGTTGCGGAATGGCCACCGGCAAGTATCAAAGATGCGAAGACGGGAAAATATTCTGGGCATGATATCGATGCGTATGAAATGATTGCCAAAGAAATCGGAGCTACGGTTGTGTATCACGACACGACATTTGGAAACATGCCAGCGGCGATTCAATCGGGTGTGTGTGACATGGGAACATCCCTCTTCTTAAAGATCTCTCGCGCGGCAGCGGTAGACTTTACGCGTCCCATTCTCTATGGAGGTGACGGCGCGCTCGTTCGAAAAGGGGATCAACGATTCAAGTCGGTTGAGGATATCAACAAAGCTGGCGTGAAAATCGCGGTGGCAACGGGTGAATCTGGCCACATCTTCTCCAAGACCTATCTTCCAAACGCAACGATCAATCCAATCGATGTTGAAGCCTCTGACCTTTCACGCTTCATGCTTGAAGTCACCTCTGGCCGCGCAGACATTGCCATTGCGGACGCAAACACGATTGCGCGGTTTGCGGCAGAACATCCAGAAACAAGCATGCTCTTTGCAGACAAACCTTTGGACTTGAATCCAGACTCCTTCCCTGTTCGATTGGGAGACACGAAACTTTTGAACTTCCTCAACAACTCGATTCTCTCCCTTCAGGTGAGCGGTGAGTGGCAGAAGCTTGAGAAGAAATACAACGCTCACTGGTTCCATGAAAACACCCAATACCTCGTGCGATAAATATGTACGATTGGGACTGGAACGTTGTTCTTGATTACAAAGAGGTTTTTTTCGCAGGAGCGTTAACCACGATTTGGTTAACGCTCTTTGTTGTCGTGATCGGAACGCTTCTCGGACTCATCCTCGGGCTCGCACGCAGATCTTCGATTCTTCTTCTTCCACAAATCGCTCGCGTCTATGTTGCAACCTTTCGCGCACTTCCGATCCTCATTCTTCTGATCTGGATCTACTACGTGGTTCCAATGGTGTTTCATATCCAGCTCTCCCCTTTTTACGCAGCCCTGCTTGCCCTGTCGATCAATCTTTCTGCATACGTCGCCGAAACAGTCAGAGCAGGAATAGAAGCCATTCCAAAAAATCAATTCGATTCTGGAATCACGCTTGGACTCAATCGCACGCAAGTCATGTTTTACATCATCTTGCCGCAAGCCTTTCGCAGCATGCTTCCCAACTTGCTCAGCCTCTACATCACACAATTGAAAAACTCCTCGCTTGCTTCTGTGATCGGCATGAACGAACTCCTCCATCGATCCAACCTTGTGATCAGTAACACCTATCGTCCGCTTGAAGTCTACACAGCGGTCGCAGCCATTTATCTTGCGATCATTATTCCCGTCACATGTCTTGCCGGTCAGTGGGAAAAGCGACTCGCCCGCAAAACAAAAAATACGTAAGTATGTCGGCCATTCTCAAAGTCAAAAATCTCACGAAGCATTATCAGAGTAGCGAAAAATCCGTTGGTGTATCGGATGTCTCTTTTTCTTTGCAGAAAGGCGAGGTTCTTTGTTTGATCGGCCCAAGCGGTGCGGGAAAAAGTACGATTCTGCGATGTCTTGCGGGGTTAGAAGAAATCGATTCCGGAGAAATTCTCTTTGAAGATTCCGCCACATTTGTTTTTCAAGATCTCCAACTCTGGCCGCACAAAACCGTTTTGGAAAATATTATTTTGGCACCGACTCTTTGTAAAAAAATCTCTCGTGTAGAAGCAATTGAAACAGCAACGGCACTCTTAAAAAAATTTGGACTCTACGAAAAGCGCGATCAGTATCCAGACTTTCTTTCTGGTGGACAAAAGCAGCGTGTCGCCATCATTCGAGCATTGGCCACAAAACCAAAACTCCTTTTGCTTGATGAGATCACGTCAGCACTTGATCCGGAACTCATCAATAGTGTTTTAAATTTGATTAAAATTTTAGCAAAGGAAGGACAATCGATGATCATCGCCACACATCACATTAAATTCGCCACAGAAATTGCGGACCATATTCTCTTTTTAGAAAACGGCGAAGTGGTTCAAAAAAGTGCAACCAAAAATTTTGTCTACGCGCAACGCAATCCACGCATTCGACAATTTCTCCAAACAACCACGCTCAACACAAAAGAAATAACCATCTACGAAGGATACGATGAATTCCAAGCCTTCCAACTTGGCACACTCAAACGTTTTAGAAACGGATCGGCACTGAACGTCGTTGGGTCGTCCGGAGATCGATGGTTTGAATGTATGGGAGCGTACTACGAACAATATGAAAAAGAGCGTATCGAAAAAGGCATCCTCTGGCGCATGATGATGAGTCAGGAATCGGCGCGAGATCGAGATTTGCGTCTACGACATCCACAACTTCATGAATACCGACTACTTCCAGCGCATGTAGAAAATCCAGCGAATTATTACGTGATCGATGACGTCGTCGTGATTCAAATCTTCGGCAACACAGACGAAGAACCGGCAATTATCGAGATCAAAAACAGCAATGTGGCGAAATCGTATCAGAGTTATTTTGATGTACTGTGGAATCAGAGCACACCGATAGAATAAAAAAACGCGCCATGAGTTGGCACGCAGAACGTAATCGGCTAGCCGCCGAAGAGCGCGAGGCACTCGTTCTTGCTCACCTGGATGATCGCCTCTTCCTGCGCGACGTCCAGCAGGTGGAACTTGCGCGCGAGCAGGATCATGAGGGCCTCGTCCCACTTCTCGGGCAGGCCGGAGAAGGAGAAGATGAAGGGCCCACACCGGATGGCGCCGCCGTACATCTCCGAGTCTTCGTTGCGGCTCTGCCAGCTGCTGACGTGGTCGAGATACTCCGCGAGTCGCTCCCCCTTCTCGCAGGAGATGCTGAGATACTTCGGAAGCTTCACACCGAGCTCGCCCACCGCGCAACCGAGCACTTCGAGGTACGAGCCGTCTGGCTCGATCCGCTGCCACACCCGGAAGTAGCCACCCGTCCGAATTGGACCATCGGGATGCCGGTTGTTGATGTACGGGATGAGGAGACCGGCGAGCTCTATCAGCTCCCGCAGCATCGCAAGCAGCTGCCTTCCTTCAACCGGAGACATATCGGTCGCTTTCATGTCACGAACTCCTTTGCGCATGGGTAACGTGGCTGGAGATTAACAAAAACAAAAGAGCCCGTCCAGGCTCTGTCTGTTTAGAAATACTCTTTTCTCTGCCTCTTCTTAGCATTTCTTTATTCACTCCCCCCTTTCTTCTTTCACACCGAACGAGACAAAGAAACCCGCCTTTTGTGCCCCTTGCTCAAGGATAGACTTCACTGCTTGCAGATCGGATGCGTAGATGTACACCTCTTGGTGAGAGGTGTTATCTCGCACAGTCAAAAGCAACGCCCCGCTTTGTTCCACAATCTTTATTCGACGTTTTCCATTCACACCAGGAAGCCCTGCTTTGATAAATCCCGGGGAGATGCGGGTCACAGCCGAGCAAGACTCTGCAATATCGCAAACAGTCGCCGCGGCGTGAATCAGTGTTGTGTGATTTCCGCCATATTTCCCCCCAGATCTGGAATCTTTATTTGACATGAATGTGTTGTTCAAAACTCTTACCACTTCTTATTACTCGCCGTGATCGCAATCGCGATCGCATCCGCGGCATCATCTGGCTTTGGAATGTTTGGGAGGTTTAGAAGTTGCTTCACCATTTTTTGTATTCCCGCTTTTGTCGCCGTTCCGCTTCCGGTGAGCGCTTTCTTCACCTGCGCAGGAGTGAACTCGACGATTGGAGCGCCGGACTGTGCGGCCATGAGCATTGCCACGCCGCGTGCTTCAGCGACTTTCATCGCGGTTGTAGAACTCTTTCCAAAAAATAATTTCTCGATCGCAACCACGTTCGGTTTGTGATGATCAAAGAGTGCGTGAAGATCATTTCCCAAACTTAAAAGACGCTGTTCAAACGCATCTCCACTTGTCGTTACAGATACTCCGTAATCAACGAGTTCGATCGTGGATCCTTGTACGTAAATCACTCCAAACCCCATTCGTCCGTACCCAGGATCGAGTCCGAGAATGAGATAGCCTGTATCGTTTCCCATAATAAAAAGATTTTAGCAAAAAAACACCGCCTTTTCCAGGGCGGTGTTTTTATTTGAGAAACAAGGAGGAACGATTGACAAAAAGCCAAAAAGCTGATAGTTTGAACGCGCTTCGTAGCACTTTTAAGACCGTGACAAACTCGTGAAAGAGGGACGCAAAATGATGAACCGCGGTGTGCTCCTGGTGGCGATTCTCCTGATGTCCGGGTGCGAGCCCGGCGGCGACTGGACGGGTGATCTGGCCAATCAGGCAGCGCACGACAGAGGTCTGCCGACCTTCGTCGATCTGCATGAGTGCCTCACGCTCAGCGCGACCGAGCTTGATCTGGGCACGGCCGTGGTCGACGGAGGCCAGTCCTCCCAGACCGTCGTACTCGAGAACCACTGCGGTGTGGAGCTCGAAGGAACGATGTGGACGGACTACTACGACAGTGAGTTCGCGATCGAGAGCGGGGACTCCGGACTCACGATCGGTGTCGATCAGACAACGCTCGTGACGATCACCTTCACGCCCAAGCACGGGTGGGACACAGACGAAGGGAGCGGCACGACGCGTGTGCACGATACACTCCTACACTTCCGGCTGTGGCCGTCGACGTTCCTCTACTGGGACGACGACATCGAGTCGTGGAACAATGAGTTCGAGCTCAAGGTCCACGGCGTCGCGCTCGAGCCGCGCTGTCCGCAGCCGGTGATGACGACCGTTGTCGCGCATTGGCCGGACTGGTCCAAGACCCAGTGGCCGTGGTACGACGATCTCCTGATCATTGGGCAGTTCGATTCCCTTGAGCTCAGTGCCGAGGAGAGCTACGGCTACAACGGCGACATCGTCGGCTGGCATTGGATGCTGATCCAGGCGCCCGAAGAGCTGACGGTTCAGCAGCGGGAGGACATCCTCCGCTACGACGCCGACAGCAAGACCGTGTACCCCAACCTTCCGGAGGACGTGTGCGGCACCTACATGCTCGGCCTCGAGGTCGAGGACATCTACCGCACCTCGTGTGCTCCGGCGATCCTCAACGTGAGGGCCTGCGGCGGCATGAACTAGCACAGCTAGTTCCCCGCCGTTTTTTATTTCCCAGACACAAAAAACCACCAGCTCTGATGCCAGTGGTTTTTTCTTTTTCTATTCTTCGCTTGAAGTTCCTGACGCAGGTTCTTCGGCGATCTGTTTGTTGTCTGCGAACGCTTCTTCGATTTCGGCAACCACTTCTTTTGGTGCCGGAGCTTCCGCTCGTCGATAGCGTGGAATGTCATCGAACGTTCCGATGAGTTGTTCTTGCATGCCTTCGTAGCCGGTTCCCGCTGGGATGAGACGTCCGATGATAACGTTCTCTTTGAGCCCTTCGAGACGATCGACTTTTCCGGTGACCGCGGCGTTGATGAGCACCTTGGCTGTTTCTTGGAAGGAAGCGGATGAAAGCCAGGAATCGGTTGAAAGCGAGATCTTGGTGATTCCCAAGAAGAGTAATTCGGCCGTGGCCTCTTTCTCTCCTTTGATCACGCCATCGTTGGCGTCCAAGAATGTTGCGCGTTCAATGATTTCGCCTGGCAACAAATCGGTATCTCCCGGATCCACGATCCGCACACGCGAGAACATTTGGTGAATGATGACCTCGATGTGCTTGTTGTTCACCTTCTGTCCTTGGCTGGCGTAGATGAATTGAATTTCCTTGGAGAGATAACGTTGCACGGCATCTTGTCCTTTGTGTTTGAAGAGGACTTGAAGATCGAGGTTTCCGTCTGTGAGGGCATCACCGGATTGCACTTCATCTCCATCTTTCACGTACAAAGTGTATCCAGGTGGAACGATGTATTCGCGAACTTTTTCTTGCTCGTGAATGACGTTTACGATGCCCGCTTTTTTGAGCGTAACGGTTCCATCGACAGTCGCTTCGATAACCCCTGAGGATTTTTCTGCGAGCGACTGACCCTTGGTGACATACTGCCCTTCTTTCACAAGGAGCTTGGCGGTTTTTCCGATCACGTGTGCCGTCTCTTCAATGCCCATGTGTGTAATCCCAATGGATTTTTGACCTGGGCGAATGTCGAGAATCTGTTTGCCTGTGCCGGCTTGCATGATCTCACGTTGAGCGACTTCGATTTTCACCTTTCCAGAAACCTCGGACATGATGGCTTTCTGTTTTGGATTACGTGCTTCGAACAATTCTTCCACACGTGGCAATCCTTGGGTGATATCTTTTCCTGCGACTCCTCCGGTGTGGAAGGTACGCATGGTGAGCTGTGTTCCTGGTTCTCCGATGGATTGTGCGGCCATGATTCCGACCGCCGTTCCAAGCTTGGCAAGTTTGTTGTAGGCAAGATCGTATCCGTAACACTTCTGACATACTCCGCGTCGCAACCGACAGGTCATAACACTTCGCACGTGTGCTTCCTTGAGATCCGTACCTGCGCTCTCAAGTTCGCGAATGTGATTTTCCGTAATCAGCTCGTCCGCATTCACGAGCACTTTGCGACCACCTGGTTTCTTGATCTCTGAAAGTGTGAAGCGTCCCAGAATACGAATGAGCAACGCTTCTCCGATTTCATCAGATTCTTCTTTGGTCAGAACCACACCTTGATCATCACCACAATCTTCTTCACGAACGATGACGTCTTGTGCCACGTCGACCAAACGACGTGTGAGGTATCCGGCGTTTGCGGTACGAAGTGCCGTATCTGTCAGTCCCTTACGCACACCGTGCGAAGAGATAAAGAATTCGAGCACGTCGTATCCTTCTTTAAAGGAAGACTTCACCGGAAGTTCGATGATGTCTCCAGATGGATTGGACACAAGTCCTTTCATACCGACCATCTGTGTCATCTGACCCCAGGTTCCACGTGCACCAGATTCGATCATGGTGTAGGCAGGGTTGTCTTTTGGAAGAGATTTTTTCGCTTCGTCTGAAATACGATCTTTGATTTCACTCCAAATCTTGATGATCGAGGAGTGACGTTCAGAAGCGGTGAGAAGTCCTTGGGCGAAGTAGTCTTCAATTTCACGCACGCGTGTATCCCCTTCTGCCACAAGTGCTGGCTTTGTTTTGAGCGTTGGAAGTGCAGACATTCCCCACGAGTATCCGGCTTGTGTGGAGTATTTGAATCCGAGTTCCTTCAAGCGATCAAGAAATTGGGATGTTTTTTCTGGACCGTTGAGCTCGAGATAATACTTCACCACGCTCGCCAAATCTTTCTTTGCGAGCACTTGGTTCATGTATGGCACCTCTTCTGGAAACTGTTGGTTCACGATCACACGACCCGGTGTCGTAATGATCATCTCTCCATTGTCCATGCGGACGACCACCCAATTTCGCCACTTCAATGTGCCTGTATGTACGGTGTAGAGACAATCTGTTTCGTTTGCAAAAACGGGCAAACCTTTCTTTTCGGTTGGCATGGGAGTGAGTTCCATCGTGAGATAGAAGATTCCCCATGCGATATCTTTTCCTGGTGTGGCAACCGCTCCTCCGTGTGCCGGTTTGAGCAAGTTCTTGGTGGCCAACATGATCTCACGTGCTTCGGCACGTGCTTCCTCAGTAAGTGGAACGTGCACAGCCATCTGGTCTCCGTCGAAGTCGGCGTTGTACGCGTCACAGACGAGTGGATGAATTTGAATGGCCTTTCCTTCAATAAGCGTTGGGCGGAATGCCTGAATACCCAAACGGTGAAGCGTTGGAGCGCGGTTCAAAAGCACGAAGGCATCCTTAATAATCTCTTCGAGAATGTCCCATGTTTCTGGACGATCGGATTCGATAAACCGGTTTGCACTTCGGATATTGTGAACGTATTCGCGTTCAATGAGCTTTGAAATGATAAACGGTTTGAACAATTCGAGCGCCATCTTTTTTGGCAATCCGCATTGATCCAAACGAAGGTGAGGACCCACGACGATCACGCTTCGACCAGAATAGTCGATACGTTTTCCAAGCAAGTTTTGGCGGAAGCGTCCCTGCTTTCCTTTGAGCTGGTCGGCAAGAGATTTGAGTTGTCGCTTTTTTCCTGTCGCGGCAATCACGGTTTTACTGTGACGCGCACTGTTGTCGATAAGTGCGTCCACTGCCTCTTGCAACATGCGCTTTTCATTTCGGGAAATCACTTCTGGCGCATTGAGTTCGTACAAACGTTTCAAACGATTGTTGCGGTTAATGACACGGCGATACAAATCGTTCAAATCGGATGTCGCAAAACGTCCTCCATCCAATGGAACCATCGGACGCAAATCTGGTGGGATGATTGGAATGACCTGCAGCACCATCCATTCTGGTTTGATGTTGTTGATGTGAAGAGCCTTGAGCAACTTCACGCGTCGAAGCAAACGATCGCGTTTTGTTTTGGTCGCGTTTTCAAGTTCTTTTTCGAGCGCCATCATGGTCTCTGCCACGTTGACACGCTTCAACATTTCACGCACCGCGTCGGCTCCAATGCCCGCTTCAAAAATGTGTCCGTACTTCAAAGACCAATCGTGATAGGTTTGCTCAGAAATGATCGAGAGCACTTTCATCTCTTTCAAATCTTCCATGACCTGCTCGTAATCCGCTTCGAGTTCTTCGAGCTTCGTGTCGCGAATTTCTTCAAGACGAGTCGTCTCTTGTTTGATCTTCGCTTTATCATCAGCAAACTTTTCTTCCAAGCGTCCTGTGTCGCGTTTAAACTCTCCTTCGATCATTTTCTGTTTGCTCTTGCGTTCTTGTTTCACCTGCTCGTTGGTTTGCTCTTTGGCCTCTTCGTTGATGTGGGTGATGAGAAAACTCGCAAAGTAAATGACACGTTCCAGATTCTGGATGGACATGTCGAGCACGGTTCCGATTTTGGATGGAACGCCGCGCAAGAACCAAATGTGGGTGATCGGAGCGGCAAGTTCCACGTGACCCATGCGCTCGCGGCGCACGACAGAGTGGGTGACTTCCACGCCACACTTGTCACACACAATTCCCTTATAGCGAATTTTTTTGTATTTGCCGCAGTAACACTCCCAGTCTTTGGACGGTCCAAAAATTTCTTCCGCGAACAACCCACTCTTTTCTGGTTTTTGGGTGCGGTAGTTAATGGTTTCCGGTTTCAAGACTTCGCCGTACGACCAATTTCGCATCACCTCTGGAGAGGCGAGGCGCAGTCGGATGGAATCAAAGTCGGTCGATTTGAGGGCATCTTGTTTTTTAAACATAGAGGTTATTTCGATTTCTTCTCACCTGGCAAATCGACCTTTTTCCCGTCTTGGAGCAACTCGACGTCCAAACACAATCCTTTGAGCTCGCGGACAAGGACGTTAAATGATTCAGGAATGTTCACTTTCTTAATTTGATCCCCTTTGATAATCGCTTCGTATGCTTTGGATCGTCCTGGCACGTCGTCGGATTTGATCGTGAGAATTTCTTGCAACGTGTGTGAAGCTCCGTATGCTTCGAGCGCCCAAACTTCCATTTCTCCAAATCGCTGTCCTCCGAACTGCGCTTTTCCACCGAGTGGCTGTTGAGTAATGAGCGAGTACGGACCGATCGAACGTTGATGCATCTTGTCTTCGACCATGTGCGAAAGCTTCAAGATGTACATGTATCCAACCGTGATTTGATGTTCAAACTTCTCTCCGTTTCGCCCATCGTACAGATGTGTCTGCCCTGTTTCTGGCAAGCCTGCCGCGCGAAGTTCTGCATGGATTTGATCTTCTGTGACTCCGTTAAGCACTGGCGTCATCACGTTGTATCCAAGCGCGTTTGCCGCGAGTCCAAGATGGACTTCGAGAATCTGTCCCAAGTTCATACGCGAGACAACTCCCAGTGGAGTGAGCATCACATCGAGTGGTGTTCCATCTTCGTAAAATGGCATGTCTGAAAGTGGCACCACGCGCGAGATGACTCCTTTGTTTCCGTGACGACCAGCGACTTTGTCTCCAACCTGAATCTTACGAAGGTCAGCGATCGCAACTTGAATGGATTTGATGACTCCTGGAGAAAGTTTGTCCCCGGCTTCGCGTGAAAAAATCGTCACGTCGACCACCTTTCCGTGTTCGCCGTGCTCGAGATACATCGAAGAGTCGCGCACGTCGCGTGCCTTCTCTCCGAAAATTGCGCGCAACAATTTTTCTTCAGCCGAAAGTTCCGTCTCACCCTTTGGCGTAATCTTTCCAACAAGAATATCTCCGGATTTTACTTCGGCACCGATTCGGATGATTCCTTCTGCATCGAGATGTTTTAATTTTTCTTCAGAGACGTTTGGAATGTCGGCAGTGACAACTTCGGGACCAAGTTTTGTGTCACGAACGTCGATTGTGTAGTTCTCAATGTGAATGGAAGTGAAGCGATCGTCGTGAACCAAGCGTTCAGAAATGATGACGGCGTCTTCATAGTTGTATCCATCCCATGCCATGAATCCAACCAAACAGTTTTGTCCAAGCGCGAGTTCTCCGTGATCAACCGCAGAAGAGTCTGCAACCACATCACCCTTTGTGACTTTGAGTCCTTTATTGACCACTGGGCGTTGGTTGATGGCGGTTGAGTTGTTGGAGCGAAGAAATGAAGCCAGTTGTTGTGTGTCTTTGTGGGTCAA
>JBBTSF010000028.1:0-2617 GCA_038064815.1 Patescibacteria group bacterium | reverse complement strand
AACTTTTTGAGTTCGTAATCAAAGACGTTTCCTTTGTTGTCGGTGATCTGAATTTTGCTTGAATCAACCGCGGAAATTTCTCCGGTTTGTTCGGCGACAACCACGTGTCCGGAATCTTTGGCTGCACGTTTTTCTACACCGGTTCCAATCATTGGGGCGTCTGGCTTGATGGTTGGCACGGCCTGACGTTGCATGTTCGTTCCCATCAACGCACGAGTTGCGTCGTCATGTTCCAAAAACGGAATCAAGGCGGTTCCAATCGAAACGATCTGAGTCGAAGACACGTCCATGAAATCGATTTCAGATTGGGTCACTACTTTTGGTTCTCCGTATTTTCGAGCCGCAATAAATTCAGAGGTGAAGTATCCGTTTTCGTCGACAGGAGTTGTGGCTGGTGCAGTTACCGAACGCTCTTCCTTAAAGGCGTTGATAAATTCCACTTCATCCGTCGCACGCGCAATAATCTTTCCATCCTTTTCTTCCTTCACCACTTTTCGATACGGCGTTTCGATAAATCCGTAGTCGTTGATAATAGCGTAAGAAGAAAGGTGACCGATCAGACCGATGTTTGGTCCTTCCGGTGTGGCGATCGGACAGATGCGGCCGTAGTGGGTTGGATGCACGTCGCGGACTTCAAATCCGGCGCGCTCACGCGAAAGTCCACCCGGACCCATCGCGCTCAAACGGCGCTTGTGCTCAAGCTCGGCAAGTGGATTGGTTTGATCCATGAACTGAGAAAGCTGTGAGGACATGAAAAATTCACGCACCGCACCAATTACAGGACGAGCGTTGATAAGACGTCCTGGGGTGAGGGCATCGATGTCTTGTGTAGACATGCGATCCTTGATGATGCGCTCCATACGAGCAAGACCGACACGAAAACGACCTTGGATCAACTCACCCACCGCGCGCACGCGGCGGTTTCCTAAGTGGTCGACGTCGTCTGGTTCACCCTGATTGATGTTGAGATCGATAATCTCGCGAATGATTTTGACCAAATCTTCTTTCTTCAAAATGCGCTTTGCTTCGTCGGCAACCGCTTCCACAGAAACGTCGTCCGCAAATCGCAAATTAAACTTGTATCGTCCCACTTTGCCCAAGTCGTAACGATCAAAGTTAAAGAACATCGCGTGGATGAGACTCTTTGCGTTATCAGCCGTAGCGCGATCACCTGGTCGGATACGTTTGTAGACCTCAATAAGTCCTTCATCCTCATTCTTGGAAACGTCCTTATTAAGAGTCGCTTCAATATAGTGATTGATTGGGTGGATATCGATATCCTTAAAGAAGGACATGATTTCTTCATCTTCTGAAGCTCCAAACGCACGCAAAAGCGCGGTAACTGGCACTTTGCGCTTGCGGTCAATCTTTACCCAAATCACGTTTTTTGGATCTGTTTCAAATTCAAGCCATGCTCCACGGTTTGGAATAATTTTTGCGCCGTAGTAGCGTCGTCCACGATAGATTTCTGCCGTAAAAAAGGCTCCTGCACTGCGAACGAGCTGGGAAACAACAACGCGCTCCACACCATTGATCACGAACGTTCCACGAGGAGTCATGATTGGAAGATCTCCGAGGTAGATTTCCTGTTCTTTCACGGTTTTGCTGCGGATGTTCACCAAGCGTGTTTTCACACGAAGTGGCGCCTCAAACGTGACATTCTTTGCACGAGAGGTCTTTTCATCAAACTTTGGCTCATCCAAGTAGTAATCATCGAAGTACAACTCCAAATCGCGGCCAATAAAGTCGCGGATTGGGGTGACTTCTTGGAAAAGCTCTCGGATTCCTTCCTCAAAAAACCATCGGTAGGAACGACGTTGGACTTCAATCAAATCCGGAAGCTCCATGGCATCCTGGACAGTATTGAAAACCTTGCGTTCCCGTGTCTTGAGCGGGCTACGACGGAAAGTAGGCATATGCGGGTGAGGCAAAGGGGTTAGGACTTGGGTCTAGGGATTAGAAAGGGGAAATGGAACGGCCCAGCGGAAAACAAAAAAGCACATTTCGCGGAGAAATGTTGCTTTTATTGGTTCATTTGGGAGAAAACGGTCTGCATCGAAGAAGTGGGTGAGATTTCTTAGATGTGGGAGCCCTGCAAAAGAACAATTGACACCCGGTTGACCGTTCAGCCGCAAACGAGGTGAAAATTTTACGTTTCGTGTCAAGTTTTGCTTAATTTAGCGGAAACTCAACAAAATGTAAGGCGATCATATCACGCGTTTTTTCCATCGTCAATAGCAAGAAGTGAATTGTTTGGGGATTGTCAAGAGTTCGTCTTTTTACTCTTAACACAGGCAAAAAATGAAAATTCTGGCCGAACGAAAACGGTAGTTATCCACAAACAACCCGTCAGACAAATAAAAAATCCTCTTCTAGAGGCTGCAAGCCGAGGCCACGATAGTATTCCAAATCAAAGCGTTTGAGCATGAGGAGAGAGATTTTTGTCGCGCCCGAAGGCACAACAGATGCTCGCGATTTTGACTCGAAAAAATCATGCCCCGCCCCGCAGCCCACAAAAGAGGATGGGTACCGAAAGTAAAGTATACGTGATTTTCAGAATGAATCAACATCTTTTGGCTTCTGCCTGCAACCAATTGTTCCAAGCACAAGAAAAAGT
>JBBTSF010000027.1:0-4049 GCA_038064815.1 Patescibacteria group bacterium | reverse complement strand
TTCTCGAGGGTAAAGGAAACCGTTTGATCATCATCCTGTGCGATTGAAACAGTTTTGAATGCGGAGTAGAGCGGGCTGCGATAGGCAGGATTTTTGATCGCGTCAATCGTGAAAACGACATCACGTGCATTCAGAGGATCTCCATTTTGGAATGTGGCATTTTTGCGAATCGCCACAGTGACTTTTGTCCCGGTCTCGTCTATTTTCACCGACTCCGCCAGATCCAACACCAATCCTTTTCCTGGAATCCATTTAAACAATCCAGAATAAATAAGAGACACAAGATCGACATCCACATCATTTGTGGTGGCGTAAAGCGGATTGATGAGTTGGGGTTCGCCCACGAGCGCTTCTGTATATTCACCCCCATGTGTTGGCATTTCTACGCGGTGTGAAAACAACACAATTCCGACAAGGCTGCCCGCAGAAAGGACGATGAGCAGGGTCGCGATTTGAAGAATGTGTTTTTCTGCCTTGCTTAAAATGTTTGGCAACTGTTGCCACTGCTTGAAGCTTGGAAAACGTCTTGGCTTAGAGACAGAAAGCACCTGACGCATCGTCAGGTTTTTGGCGTTGGTAGATGAAGGGGCTTTTGAACGATTGAAGATACGGGTGAACAAAGGAGTAAACCAGGCAGCTACCTGGTAAACCCGGCGGTTGCCAGGGAAAATTTAGACGAGTGCGTTTGCGAGAGCGACACCGAAGAATAAAATCGCAAGTACGATGGTGACTTGAAAAAGTTTCTTTTCGACTCCGCGTTTTGTGCGGTATACGTTTCCACCGCCTCCGAAAGCGGCTCCAAGCCCGGTTCCGCGTGCTTGAAGTAAAATGGCTGCAATAAGAAGGACGGAGACAACAACTTGTACAATATTGAGAATGGTTTCGAGTTTCATATCGTGGAAACTCTAACAAAAACGACACATCGCGTCAATGAAGATCGGTTCCGCGCGAAAGTTTTCGCTTCATTCCTTTTCCGCTCATTCGCATCTTCGGTCGTCGTTTTGTCTGTCGTCGTTTTGCGCGTGCTTCTTCTGCTTTTTGCTGTGTGTCCAAAGAGGACATAGGCCTATAGGTCTTATAGGAGCTATGTTATACTTTTACTAATAATTTGCCTATGACAGATGATTTGGAGGTTCATCGCAAACGCAATTGGGTCGCAACCATTGGAACGTTGGTTGTTCTTGTATTGCTGAGTTTGTTTGTGGCACAAATTTTGCATTACACAAATGAAATCAAGAGCGGGAAGATTGATCCTTCCACGTTTAATTTCCGACAAGAGTTCAGTTCAAACGTGAAACTCGCGGCGATCCCTCTTTCTGCTGCACAAGTAGATGTGATGTCGGCGAGCGCTCCGTCACTCGGACGCGCAGATGCGCCGCTTACGATCGTTGAATTTGCAGACTTTGGTTGTCCGTATTCGCGTCAGTCAAGTTTTGTGATGCGCGAACTTTCACTCAAATATCCAGACAAAATTCGTTTTATCTATCGTGATTTTCCTGTCTTGGATCTGCACCCGATTGCACAAAAAGCCGCGGAAGCGGGGAAGTGTGCGAATGATCAGGGACAGTTTTGGCAATATCATGACAAGCTTTATCAGAATCAATTAGATCTTTCCGTAGATCAGCTTTATCAATATGCCGCCTCGCTTAATTTGAACAAAGACGTCTTTCGTTCTTGTTTGGATTCAGGAAAACATCGCGAAGCGGTTTTAAAAGATTATCAAGATGGACTCACGGCAGGTGTGCGCGGGACGCCAACCTTTTTTATCAATGGCTCGAAAGTGGAAGGGGCCGTTCCAAAAGCAATATTTGAACAGTTGATTCAAGCAAACACGTCAAACGAGTGATATGGTTTTCCGTCGCCTGATGTTTTCCTTCTTCCTCCTTTCCTCCGTTCTTTTTTTGTCTCCGGTTTCCGTGAATGCGGCAACAACCTACATTCCTTCTTGTTATTGTTTTTGTACGGGCAAGGACGGAGCGTTTCCGATTAACGCGCAGGGCGATGAGATTTCAAGTAAGGACGGTTCTGCAAACGTTGAAGGAAAAGATCAAATTCCTCCAGCCAAATGCGAAGAGTTTTGTCAAGGGAAACATTCCGCACACGTTTCTGTCTGCGCGCAGAAGTATGAACAGTTTCCGAGTAACAATCGACTCTGCTTTACTCAGAAGCAATGCGATCTTGAAAATGAAAAAGGGGAGGCACTCGGAGTTTGGGACGGATTGAAAGGAAGTAAGTTCCAGCCACCCGAATGCATGAAGGGAATGTTTTATTGTTACCCGCATACAGAAAAAGCAAATGTGAAGCTGAGTATCCCTATTGGAAATCTCGGACTCTCGGCTGATCTTGGACAGTATGTCGGTGCTTTGTACCAATGGATGCTTGCAGGCGGTGCGGTGATTGCGGTCGTGATGATATTGATTGGAGGATTTCAGTATGTGTTAGGGGCAGGAATGAAAGGGCAGGCTGAGAAGGGGAAAGAACGTATTAAAAATGGAGTGATCGGTCTTGTCTTGCTTTTGTGTGTCGTACTCATTTCAAAAGTGATCAACCCACAATTACTCAAGATGGAAGTTCCTCGACTCCCACTCATTCGAACGCTTGAACTTGGCACAGATAAAACATGTGAGAAGTATATTTCTGAAGGGTATGACGTGGTTCCACAAGAGCCGACGGCAGAAAAAGTGTGTGGGAAATGGGGGTTGGTGAAATCAAAGGCGGAGAAGGAAGTTTTGGCGGGGACGACTTGTTACTATACGGGCGGATGTCCTGATGACGATATTTGCCGCGTGGTTCCAAATGGTGGTCCAACCTGTGTTGATTGTATGTATATGGTCGAAGGAAACAAATATGGAGTGACCCCATCCAGTTCTTTTTGCAGTTCGCTCACGACACCTATTTCAAAAACTTCAAACGGGTTTCCGTTTCAGTGGCGTTGTGGGTGGACAAAGGATAAAGATTTCCACAAAGGAATTGTTCCGAAAGCGCTAAAGTCTGGTTCGTGTGTGGCGATTAAAATTAATTGTGATGAGGTTACAGATTGTGATGGATATGAGCACCTCACGGTCATGAACGGGACGACCGGTGAGAACAATCAACCTCTCGAAGACATTGTGAATTTTTCCGCGTTTGAATTTGGGACGAAAGATCTTTCTTGTGGACTTGGTGGATGTGGCAATTTCGATCTCGCGACGATTTGTCACGAAAATCCTTGTTCTAAATTGCTTGGTGGAAAAGTGGGAACCAATTGTCAGGCTTCGCAAGGCGCTCTTGGGTTCACAGATGAGTGCGATCCAATCGGTTCTAGTAAATTCTAGTTGTTGAATGAATTGAATTATGTTTTTCCTTCGCCGTCTCACTGCTTACGTATTTCTTCTCCTGACGGTTTTTATTTTTGTCCCACAGGTCACGTTTGCCCAGACAGAAGGTACGACGTCCATCCCCAACTGTTATTGTTTTTGTGAAGGAAAAGAAGGAACGGTTTTTTTAGATAAGAATGGAAACGAAGCAAAGACCGAAGAAAAAAAAGGTGTGCTTGATATTGATAAACAGCACATGGTTGCTCCAAAAACCTGTGAGGCAAGTTGTGCAAAGCGTGGAGAGGGAGCCAAAGTTGCTGCGTGTGCGGCGACGTTCGCGCAATTTCCAACCAACAACCGATTATGTTTTACCAAGACACAATGTGAACGGAAGGATGTAAATGGCAAACCGCTTGGGGTATGGGATGGAAATAAATTAAACAAAAAGCAACTTCAACCACCTGAGTGTTTGAAGGGAATGTATTATTGTTATCCGCACGCGGAAAAGGCCGTGACGAAATTGAGTGTAAAGATCGGGAATGTGGAGACCGCGGATGATTTCGGATCGTATGTCATGATCATCTATCAATGGTTGCTCGGTGCCGGTGCGGTGATCGCGGTCGTCATGGTTTTGGTTGGTGGATTTCAATGGGTGCTTGCGGCTCGATCGGGAAATATTGCGGAAGCAAAAAAACGCATCATGAATGGAGTGATCGGGCTCATGCTTCTTTTGTCTGTCGCGTTTCTTTTTAC
>JBBTSF010000026.1:5605-9561 GCA_038064815.1 Patescibacteria group bacterium | reverse complement strand
CGAAATGGAAACCATCGGTGAATGGATTGATGAAGCGATCATGCATCACACAGACGAAGCCGTGCTCACAAAAATTCGAGGCCAGGTCAAAGAACTGACAGATCGATTTCCTTTGTATCCTGAGCTCTCTGAAGAAACGCTTTGAGTTTAGAAAACGCGATGCCGCGATGGCTCATCGCGTTTTTTTGTTCTTCGGTCATGTCTCCAAATGTTTTTGATTGTCCGTCGGGAATAAAAATAACGTCGTACGGGAGTTTGGGTCGTGCGGTTCCAGAAGGCACAGGCGGGATCGTCCCGCGAACGGTTCCTTCAAAAATCCAGACCTCACCTTTTGGAGACAAGAGAACGACAACACTACAAAACGTCGCCTGTCGATTCCCCGTCGGCACATCTTTGAGTTGATCTAATGTATATGAAACAAGTTGATTGTCTGTCGCGTCTTCACCCGCCCAGCGCGCAGTTAACACACCCGGCGCTCCATGAAGTGCATCAATACAAATTCCAGAATCATCCGCCATCGTCCACTCCCCTGTTCGCTCACAAACAAACCGCGCCTTCTTCAATGCATTCTCCTCAAACGTTTTTCCATCTTCAATTACATCTTCTGTGACCCCGGCCTGATCTGCGGTGAGAATTTCAATAGGCAGGTTTATTAAAATTTCTTGCATCTCCTCGATCTTCCCTGGATTGTGTGTGGCAAAAATAAGTTTCATACAGAAGGGTCAGTCTTTTTTCTTTTTATCATTTCTGCTATCCTTTCGCACATTATGTCTGCTCAACTCATCGATGGCAATGCGCTTGCGCAAACCATTCGTGCGAAAATAAAAGAACGCGTTGCGGCGCTTTCCTCTCAACCGGGACTGGCGGTGATTTTAGTTGGAGCAGATCCGGCTTCACACACGTACGTCGGCATTAAGCAGAAAGCTTGCGAAGAAGCGGGCATTCGATTTGAAAAAATTTTGTATTTTGCAACAGAGTCTGAGGAAACCGTCATTGAAAAAATTCGCGAGTTGAATGCGCGGGAGGATATTCACGGCATCTTGGTTCAACTTCCCCTTCCTACACAAAACGCCGACAACATCATTCCAGAAATTGATCCAAACAAAGATGTGGACGGTTTCCATCCCAAAAATCTCGAGAGACTCAAGCTGGGACAACCCTGCATTGCATCTGCGGTTGCATTGGGGATTTTGAAATTGATCGACGCCGCGACTAAGGTTACTTCTGGTCTCACTGCAACGATTGTGTCGAGCGAACGGTTCGCAGAACCAATCGTCGCACTTCTTCGTGAACGAGGAATCAAAGCTGTCGTGAGTCCAGAAGAAGATCCTCTGCTCAAATCGAAAACATCCGCTTCTGACATTCTGATTGTCGCGGAAGGTCACCCAGGGTTTATCAAAGGCGACATGGTGAAACCCGGAGCGATTGTGATTGATGTGGGAACAACAAAAATTGACGGAAAACTTTACGGAGATGTCGATCAAACATCTGTAGAACCTGTCGCAGGATTTCTCACACCGGTTCCAGGTGGCGTTGGTCCGATGACGGTTGCGATGTTGCTTGTGAATGTGTTGAAGGCCTACAGTCTCTCAAAAGGACTCAAAGCGGATTTGTAAACGGTGAACGTGGCGCGAAAACGCCTGCGGCAAGAATGCAGGCAGGAACAATCCAATAGCCGATCAAGACATCAACAGACAACATTTCCGTCCAGAGATATCCATAGACAGGCTGAGCAAGTGCAGTAGATAAAACAACAAACGCAATTGTCCAACTCACGAGTGTGTATAAACGATCTGACCAATCGTTTTTTGATTTGCGGAAATAGAGATAGGCAAACACAAATGTGATCACAGGCAGAAGCAACTGTGCGCTCGCAGAAAAAAGCGAGAGTCCTGTCACGCGGCCTCCGAAGGAAACGAGGAAGCCAGTCGCAAACGCAACGAGAAAGCAAACAATGAAATAAAGAAGTGAACGTTTCATAGGGTTATGAGAAAAAAGTAGTCACGATGGCAAAAATAATTCCGGCGACAAATAGCGCAATGAGCAGCCAGGTAAGCGCATCTGGGAAATTCAGACAATGATGTTGTTTACACCAAGGACTACGTTTGAGCTTTAAATACATCAAACAAACAAGAATGCTCAGCGATCCAGCAAACACAGAACCAACAAATCCAATCACCTGAATAAATTCTCGTGCGCCGATAAGAAATAAAATAATCGGTACAGCCATGACGAGCAGCCAGGATTGTTTGTGATTCATCTTGAAATCAAGTCGAAACATATTAATGAGTTCCATCCCAAGCACAACGTAGATGGAAAGGATGGTGATGATCCCGAGCAAACTTGTGACCACACGGAATGTGTCCCCAAGCACAGGAACAAGACCATCAAACGCGACTTGCGTTGTTGCGGCGCCTGTCACCCCAACGACGGCCGCGGTAAACAAAATATACAAAAGGAGAATCAAACCCATCGCCCACATGATTGCTTTGCCAATTTGAGCGCGCGATTGTTTTCCAAGCAAATCCATCATCTCAGGAACAATTCCCACGCCAGCAAGCGAAAACAAAATAATTCCGTATGGGAGAAAGGCGTTCTTAGAAGAAACGTGCAGGTAAACTTGTGGATGAATGTGCGGAATGCAGGCGAGTACGACGAATAGAAACAAAAACAACAGAGCACCGACGACAAAGACTTCAAAGCGGGAAACAAACGAAGCTCCGCGATATAAAAGAATTCCTACGACTCCGACCAGAATGAACGAATACAGGAATTCCGTTCCACCAAAAATCGGCGACGCGAGAAGAAACAAAAAATTCCCCCCAACGATCATGTACGCAATCATGGCTCCCCATAACGCGCCGGATAAAGCCACAACTGCGATCAAGGAACATCGTTCTCCCAAATACTCTCGAATATATCCAACAAGTCGATGCCGTCCTTTTGTTTGCAAAGCCACTTCTGCTTGCATGAGTTGTAGCACGGTCAAAAACACCGCCATCAAAAGCAGTTGCAAAAGCGCCACAGAAAATCCTGCTTGCTGAAACACAAACGGCAAACCAAAAACGCCCACACCAACAATGGCGCCAACCATCATGCCAACCGCGCGAATAAATTTAATGGGTGGATGTATCACAAAAGGACTCACAGTCTGTTCACAATTATAACACAAAAGACGGTTGCTTGAGTTCTCCAAAGTGCTAAGATGCCGTGGCAATTCTTTCTATGGAAAAACAGGAACGTCTTCCCCCACAAAACATTGAGGCAGAGCAATCTTTGCTGGGATGTCTTTTGATTGATTCTGATTGTGTCGTGCGAATCGCGGATCGATTGCGGCCAGAAGATTTCTATCGAGAGCCACATCAGAAGATTTTCGATACGATTTTAGAGCTGTTTGAACGCCATGATCCGATCGATCTTTTAGCGCTTGGAAACCGTTTGGAAGAAAAGGGATGGTTGCAGCGCACAGGCGGTCGAGCGTATCTTGTCGAACTTTCAAACACCGAACCAACTTCCGCAAACATCACGCACTACGCGGAGATTGTGCAGAAGAAAGCGACGTTGCGTCGTTTGCTCCAAACCGCGTCTGAAATTGCACGACTTGGGTACGACGAAGAAGAAGAGATCGATATCACGCTTGATCAAGCTGAACGTGTTTTGTTTCAGGTTTCAGAAAAATATAACAAGAACACGTTTGTCCCGATTCGTAGTGTGTTGAACGAAGCGTTTGATCGTATTGATGAACTCCATCGCGAAAAAGGAAAGCTGCGTGGAGTAGCTACCGGATTTAAGGAACTCGATAATTTGCTTGCAGGGCTACAACGATCGGACCTCATTATTCTGGCAGCGCGTCCTTCGATGGGAAAAACATCGTTTGCACTGGATATCGCCCGCCACATTGGCACGGTTGGAAAAATTCCCGTAGGGCTCTTCTCGCTGGAAATGAGCAAAGAACA
>JBBTSF010000026.1:0-5505 GCA_038064815.1 Patescibacteria group bacterium | reverse complement strand
CACTTGCGCGACTCGGGATCTATCGAACAAGACGCCGACATTGTATTATTTATCTACCGCAAAGCCATGGATCGCAACTATCAACCAGAAGATATTCCACCCGAAGAACGCAACATCGCGGAAATCCATATCGCCAAGCATCGTAATGGTCCTACGGGAAAGGTAAAACTCTTCTTTGAAGGCACGCGCGCCTCATTCATGAACCTCGAAACGCGCCCGGGCCACACACAACCCGCATTCGTCCAAGAAGGCTCCGGCTTCGCCCCCTTCGCCACGCCCTACCCGATAAAAAGGGACATGGCTCCACCCCCAATCGATCCTAATCCATCTCAACATTAATCTATGTTCTCCAAACTCAAACAAATTAAAGACATGAAACAACAAGCCAAGCACATGGAAAGCGAGCTTGGACAGGTCAGTGCCGAAGGTTCTGGTGCTTGGGGCAAAGTGAAAATGGTCGTTGACGGAAATCGCAATATTGTTTCTGTGACGATCGACGAAGAAATTTTGAAGACAACGGAAAAAGAAAAGATTCAAGAAGGCGTGAAGGAAGCGCATAAGGATGCGCTCAAGAAGATGCAGTTTCAATTAGCAAAGAAGCTCCAGGAAATGGGTGGACTTGATGCGCTGAAGAATCTCGGAAGCTAATGCGTAAGTTCCCCGAACCCATTTCGAATCTTGTCGCCACGTTTTCGCGACTGCCTGGCGTAGGGCCCAAAACGGCGCTGCGCTATGTTTTTTATCTTTTGAAACAGCCGAAAGCGGAATTGCAGTTGATGGCGCGTGCGCTTCTGAATCTCGGAGAACATATCAACGTCTGCCCGCGCTGCTTCACCTACACCGAATACGCGATGTGCCAGATCTGTCAGGATCCAAAGCGGTCGCAAACCGTTTTGTGTGTCATTGAAGAACCGCGCGACATTGCCACGATCGAAGCCACAGGATTTTTCACCGGCCTGTATCACGTCCTGGGCGGAACACTCAATCCAATCGAAGGCATGACGCCGGATGCGTTGCGTGTCCGTGAGTTAAAAGAACGCCTCGCGACAGATCCCCACATTCAAGAAATCATCCTCGCGCTCTCGCCGACGATTCAAGGCGAAGCTACGATCATGTACCTCCAAAAACAGCTGGCACCACTCGGAAAAACCGTCAGCCGCCTCGCCCGCGGCCTGCCTGTCGGGGCAACCCTGGAGTTCGCAGATGAAGTCAGTTTAGGCGACGCCCTCAGCGGAAGAAAGACACTCTAAAAACAGCCTTTTGCTCAATAATTCATTGACAAAAGGCTGTTTTTGTGCTATTATTTGAGTCATTCGATCGACAATTGCGTCGTCGATACAAGGAGAACATCATGGCCGCAACGGTCCTCGTCCTCGGTGTCCTGTCTGTGCTGTTCGGGTCCACCACCATCTTTCTGGCCTCCGAAATGATGAAGAAGTTCGGCTTCGTGCAGGACTTCATTCGCAACTCGAACCAGATGGTGAAGTGGTTGTACAACGGGAAGCGAAAGCCGGGTATGTACAAGATCGCGTTGCGGGCTCGAAAGCCGTTCTCTGTGCTCGTGGGGTTCAAACTCCTTAGTGGGTTTGACTACTACGGGTTCGTGAAGGGTTCACACCTCGACGACGGAACGTACATCGTCGTGATCTCGACGTACCTGGGCCGTGGTCCGTGCGAGTTCCAGTTCTTCACGAACTGTGATCTCGACGTCAACCCGATCCTGGCGTCATCGACCACGCACGACCAGGATCTCCTCCAGCACGAGACCTACCCGCCGCACTGGTGGCAGCGGATCGGCTTCTTTTCCTAACCTCGTGACGACGTCGGTCGACCCGACTCGTCCGGACGCGCTCCCCACCAGAGCGCGTCTTTTATTTGCAAAAAAGAAAAACCCCTCGTTGTTACACGAGAGGTTTACTGGATGAATCCTCCGGCTTGGATTTGCCAGAGATTTTTGTAGATGCCGGACTTGCGAGCGAGGAGTTCCTCGTGGGTGCCGTCGTCGACGACTTGGCCGTCTTCCAGAACGATGATGCGATCCATCTCCATGATTGTGGAGAGTCGATGCGCGATGACGATCGTAGTCTTGCCGACCATCAGTTCGTGCAGCGCTTCTTGAATCAGCGATTCTGACTCAGAATCGAGTGAGGAGGTCGCTTCGTCCAGAACCAGGATCGGTGCATCTTTGAGAATCGCACGGGCGATGGCGATGCGTTGGCGTTCGCCTCCGGAGAGTTTCACGCCGCGTTCACCGACGAACGTTCCGTACGTGTCTGGAAGTTCCATGATGAACTCGTGGCAGCGCGCCTTCTTGGCCGCTTCGAAGACCTCTTCGTCTGTCGCATCTCGACGACCGTAGCGAATGTTGTCGAGGATCGATCGGTGAAACAGAATCGGTTCTTGAGGAACCGTCGCGATGTGCGCGCGCAGGCTGTCCTGCGTCACACGCGCGATGTTTTGATTGCCGATCAGAATGCGTCCGCGTTCCACATCGTAGAATCTCAAAAGAAGCTTCGTGATCGTCGACTTCCCTGCTCCAGATGGTCCGACCAGCGCGACACGTTGACCAGGCTCGATCACCAGATTCATGTCCTTGAGAATCCTTCGGGTCTTGTGGAAGCTGAAGTAGACCTTCTGGAATTCGATTCGAGCTTGATGTGGATTGAGGAGCTTCGCCCCATGCACATCCACAATATCTGGAACCGTTTCCATAATCTCGATCATTTGTGCCGCATCCGCAATGGCTTCGTACGCGCGACGAATCGCGTGGCCGATATCCCACAGCTTTGCGAACATGCCGATGAGGTACACCTGGATGAGCGCGAAGTCACCGATCGTCAGGATTCCCTTCTGCCACAATCCGATCGCGACATACATCATGATGAATTCGATCGCGATCATGAGCAGCGACTGTACCGCCTCCATCACTCCGTTGAGATTCCAGATGAACGTATTCATCTTACGCACACGTTCCGTCACTTCCTTGTAAAGCGACTTCTCGTGCTCGACTCCAGTGAAGAGCTTCGTGGTAATCGCGTTGGTGATGGAATCCGCCAGCACGCCGGTTGCTTCTGAGTCGAGCTCCGTACGGGTCACCTCATACGGCAACTTCCACACGGAGTACCAGATGTTGATGCCGAAGAAGATGATCATCCACACGATGAGGATGATGGCCAGAAGCGGATTACGCAGAAACAGAACGATGGTTGATCCGGTGATGATGACCGAGAGTGGAAGGAACTTCCAGAGCACTTGCTCGGTGAGGTTGTCGAACGCGCGTTCGATGCGATTTGCTTTGCGTACCAACGATCCCGCGAAGTTATCGGAGAAGAATTTGTAGGAATGAACGTGAAGAGCCGCATGCGCGGTTTGATCGAGATCCGTCATCACGCGCGGATTGCGCCAGGATTCGATGAAGCCGGTCGTACGCCAGCAGGCCCATCCGAAGAGATGGAATGCGAGCACGAGCACGAGTGCATGCGTGAGTGGGGCCACGAGCTGTGCGTTCGTCTGGGTCGTGACGCCCGTAAGTAAATCAAAGAACTGCTTGTAGTAGAGCGGCGCGAGAATATCGATCGCGCTTCCGACCAGGATCAGAACGATCGTCGCGAAGAACGAGACGCGATACTTCCGCATGTGCTGCCAGAAGACGGCGAACACCGCTTTTGTATTGATAGTTTCAGTTTTCATAGAGATTATTTCTGCTTCCTCCTGTAAAAAAATCACCGCTTTTTAGGCGGCGATTTGATCAATCTTGATCTTGGTGAACGGTTGTCGATGACCGACATGACGTCGATATCGAACCTTCGGCTTGTACTTGACCACGGACACCTTGTCCGCACGGCCCTGTTCAAGCACGGTTGCGCTCACTTTTACGCCGCCAACAGTGGGGGTTCCCACTTTGGTGTTTGTTCCTTCGGTGTCAGACACCAAAAGTGCATCAAATTCAACACGGGAGCCAAGCTCAAGCTCGAGCTTCTCCACGTTCAATTCCTGGCCTTCTTCGACCAAGTATTGCTTGCCTCCGGTCTGAATGACTGCAAATGTTTTCATAGTGGCGTTTATTCGCGGCTCCAGGCCAAAGGCTCGTATGCCAGCGTTGATTTATAACGCCAGAATATTAGCGTTTTGGCAGAGTCATGTCAAGAACATCCCCTATGCTCAATGTGTGTAACTTAATAAAGCCAGCTGGGACCTCGAGGACTCGATCGACCGGCACGTCTGGAGAATAAAGCGTGGTTGGTGGATTCTCGGGAGATAAGTCAGAAAGAAGACCGACGACCGTTTCCCCGTCCAACCAAATAAGATCGATTGGAAAACGCATGTCCTTCATCCAATAAACCGGTAGTGTCTTTTCTTTATGGAGAAAGAGCATTGAGACAGGCTTTGTACGGTCAGACAAACCTTTTTCATGAAGCGCTGGTGTATCGGCAATGAGCGCAGAGACGACGGTCTGGTCTGGAAGAGTAATCGTTGCCTTTGGACGTGGAGAAAAATAAAAGACGATAAAAATCAGACAACAGGTAATGATAAGTCCGCTCATCAGAATCTGAACGCGTGTCATACCGAGTCTTTCCGTTCCTGTTGGACGAGAAGCAAGGCCGCGATCAACATCACCAGACCGAGAAGAATCAACGCAACTAGTTTTTGACGGCTTTGAAGAAAGAGCGTGCTGAGTCCAAACAAGAGTGCGACGATCATATAGACAAACATCACGCGACGCTGGCCCCACCCCAAGTCAAAGAGACGATGATGAAGATGCTTTCGATCTCCGACGAATACGCGACGCAGACCACCTTGTCGCAATCGGCGGAGGACCACCCAAACCGCATCAAGAAGTGGAATTCCTAAAACTAGGAGTGCGGTCGCTAATTTTCCACCCGAGATAATCGCAAGCGTTCCCAAAAGATATCCAACGAATGTACTTCCCCCCTCACCCAAAAAAATCGAGGCGGGATGAAAGTTCCAAAAAAGAAATCCGAGCAACGCACCGATCGCGACCGCGGAAAGAAGTGAAACGTCTGGTTGATAGTAGGCAACGGTCTGTGCCAAAAGAAAGATCATGAGCGCGCCGATGGAACTCACGGACGTCGCGAGACCGTCGAGTCCGTCTAGAAACTTTGTGGTGTACATGACCAGGATCATCCAGACAAACACTAAAATGTCAGACTGCCACGGAAGCAGATAAATGACACCACCGAATGGGTTTGTCAGTTTCTCGACACCGACACCGAAGACGATCAATACAAATGTCGCAAGAACCGGAGCAATGAACGAGAGGTTTGGGGGAAGATCAAATCGGTCATCAAGTGCGCCACCAAGCATCAACACCGCGCCACCAAGAAGAAGACCGACATATTGCCAGAGGGAAATTCTTCCTGCCGTGAGAAATGGGGTCGTGAGCAACAAGACGACCACAACAATCGCAAACGCAAGATAAATCGACACACCTCCGAGGCGTGCGATGGGACGAGTGTGGATCTTTCGTGGGCTACTTGGTCGATC
>JBBTSF010000025.1:0-1207 GCA_038064815.1 Patescibacteria group bacterium | reverse complement strand
CACTATTCAAGAGGCAAACCTTCACTTAGAAAGATTCCAGAACAATTAAAGAAAAAGGTGATTGACCTATATCAGCAAAGATATTTGGGCTTTGGTCCAACTCTGGCTCAAGAGAAACTGTTAGAAATAGATGGAATCCAAATAAGCAGAGAGACCTTAAGAAAACAACTTATAAATGAAGGTCTCTGGGAAAAAAGGTGTAAAAGAATCAAACACAGACGCTGGAGAGAAAGAAAAGCCTATTGTGGTGAAATGGTACAGATGGATGGCTCCCATCACGATTGGTTGGAAGGAAGGGGTCCAGAGTTGGTTATTATGGCATACATAGATGATGCCACAAACACTGTTTATGCCCGTTTTTACGACTATGAAGGCACTATTCCTGCTCTGGATAGTTTTAAGGGGTATATAGAACAATACGGTCTCCCTCAAAGCCTCTATCTTGACAAGCACAGCACCTACAAATCAAATGCAAGGCTTACTATTGAGGAAGAATTAGAGGGTTTAAGTCTGCCAAAAAGCCAGTTTGGAAGGGCATTAGAAGAATTAGGAGTAGAAGTAATTCACGCTAATTCTCCTCAAGCTAAAGGAAGGATAGAGAGGCTATTTAAGACCTTCCAGGATAGGTTAGTAAAAGAGATGAGATTGGCTAATATCAATAGCAAAGAACAGGCAAATGGGTTCCTAAAAGGGTATTTGCCAAAGCACAACAAAAAGTACGGTAAATCCCCATTAAATATGACTAATCTCCATAGAAAGATACCACAAGGAATGAACCTTGACAGTATCTTCTCTATAAAGACGAAAAGGGCATTAAAGAACGACTGGACAATCTTCTACAACAATCAGCTCTATCAGATCGAAGAAACCCCTCCTAATGCCAGAATAAAGACTGTAATAGTAGAAGAAAGAATAGACAATACCATACACATTCTATATAATGGCATTGAACTCAAATACAAAAAGATAGAGAAAAGACCATTAAAACCAAAAGAAGAAAAAGAGCAATTAAAGATAAGAAAGATACATATTCCTTCAATAGATCATCCATGGAGAAGGTTTAAGATAAACCCATATAAAAGATCTTTTCTATCTAATAGAAAATAGGACATTTCTATTTTGCTAGAAACAGGACATTTCTATTTTGCTGTAACACAGAAAAAAATGATAGTAGACAAAAGGTCTCCCTTAAATTATACTAACCAAA
>JBBTSF010000024.1:0-1389 GCA_038064815.1 Patescibacteria group bacterium | reverse complement strand
ATGATTGTCATTCGCCGCACCACAGATCACACAAACATCGTCACCCGCCAAGAACGCAGTCTTGATCTTCGACCGGTTGTAGAAGGATTGCGTCTGGCCGAAGCACAAAGAAAACAAATAACGCTTCCGTCTGACCGGACCTTACTTCAAGCCGCTGGTGGCATGAAAGAAATTCCTGAGTGGTACTACGACGATGCCGCGAACTCCATTCAAAACGGCGGAGTGAGCCCTGGAGACATTCCTGCAACAAAACTTTCCATGGACGAAATCGTGGCAATTTTAGAACGAACCGTTCCACAAGGAATCATTGGTTCGTTGAAACGAAAGAAGGCGAAAGAGTTAGGATAGGATTTAAATCGTATATAAAAACAAATCCGGCGCGCCTTCGATGTGATCGACGGTTGTTGCGGTCCAATCCGCAATCGGCCAGACATAGCTGATGACACGCGATCCAGGTTTGAGTTCAGCCTTTAATTTAGGGCTGATTTTTTTGTACGTGTCCGGCATCAAAAAAAGATAGACGACGTTGTAGGAAGAAAGATCGTGATGAAACGCATCTGCGAGAATAAATGTTGGACTGTTTGAGAGATCTCGTGCAAGAACGCGAGCGGCAAACCACTGAACCAACGAAAGCTCTACGCCGAAAATTTTTGCAGAGGAGTGAGAAGCCAGATAACGCGAAACATTCCCCGTTCCACATCCCAACTCAACAAACCGGTCGGCACTTTGTAAATTCGCCAACTTCGCCATCCGAACCACATCTCGCGTCTTGGTCGGCACCCACGGCGCCCCCCGCCAAGAGGCATACGCCATCGAAGCAACAAGTAAAAAGACAATAAAGAAAAGAATTTGTAGAATCATAGTACAAAAAGGATATCACGAATTTGTTTTATTGTTGGGTTATCAAAAATCCAACCCTTCTCTGGCTGGCACACCAGAATAAAAATAATGTTTGTGTAGGCGCATCTCTGTCACAAGGTGCGCTTTTTTGACGAATGACTCAGGAGCGTTGCGACCCGTGAGGACGAGCTCTGTCTTCGCAGGTTTTTGGTTGAGAAGATTAAGAACCTCTTGTTCATCAATCATCCCAAGCGCCGTCGTAGAATTAATCTCATCAAGAATCACGAGATCGAATTGTTGATCGAAAAAATGCTTCGCTTCTTTCAGCCCACGTGTCGCTTCTGTTTTATCAATCTCCTGAATCGAAAAATCAAATCGCCCACTCACCGGATCAATCCGATCGCGCCCAGTCGCAACATACGGAATCCCAATCTGATCAAGGATCCGCCGTTCGCTGTAATGCGTTTCTCCCCCTTTATCAAAAAAGACAATCCCAACTTTTATCCCAATCGCCTTGGCACGCAATCCTTCCACAACTGAGGCAGTTGT
>JBBTSF010000023.1:4790-7668 GCA_038064815.1 Patescibacteria group bacterium | reverse complement strand
CCGAGTGCTTGTGCAAGCGGCGTTCCTGGTTTTGCGTCTGTGATGTCTGTGAGATCCCAAATATCTTTTTCTCCCGCTGGAATCTTTTCAAATCCAATCTCTTCAACTGCACAAATCATTCCGTAACTTTCTTGTCCGCGAATTTTTGTTTTGGTGAGTTCAATGAGGTCGCCCTGTCCATGCCAACGCACCCACGCGCCTGGCAATCCAACAACAACGCGTTGTCCTTCTTTTAAATTTTCCCCACCACACACAATCTCCACAACTTCATTTCCAATATCCGTCTTTGCAATCTTCAACTTGTCTGCGTTTGGGTGAGCATGAACAGACTTCACAAAGCCAACCACCATCTTGTCGAACCGATCCGCAAGACGTTCCATTCGATCCACAGAGTTTCCGGCAGCCGTTGTCTTTTTTGCAAACTCCTCGGCCGACAAATCTGTGTCGAGATATTCTTTGATCCAATTGTACGAAGCAAGAATGTTCATATCAAAACTGTTTCACGAATCGCAAATCGTTTTTATACATCACGCGAATATCATCGATCTTGATTCCACTGCGCATCATGAGCGTGCGCTCCACTCCCCAACCGAATGCAAAACCGGTGTACACATCTGGATCGAGTCCTCCCGCTTTAATCACGTTTGGATGAACCATTCCGCCACCGCCAAGTTCGAGCCAACCAGATTTACACAACCGACATGCGCCGGATTCGTCGCCTCCGCACACACCACAACTAATATCGACTTCGATACTTGGTTCCGTAAAACGGAAGTGATGTGGACGAAGACGTGTGCGTCGATCAGGACCGAAATAGGATTGTGCGAAATAATCAAAAATTCCACGCAGGTGTGTAATCGAAACCCCTTTGTCGATCATCATTCCTTCGAATTGATGAAACATCGGCGTGTGACTCACATCAATCTGCCGACGATAACAACGACCAATGTTAATCATACGAATCGGCGGCTCGTGTGTTTCCATCGTGCGGACTTGTGAGTTGGAGGTGTGGGGAGTGAGAACAAGTTTCCCTTTCTTCGCTTCAGCCGCGTCCACAAAAAATGTCTCCCAGTCATCGCGCGCCGGATGATCTTTCGGCATGTTGAGCGATTCGAACGCGTAATAATCCCAATCCACTTCTGGAACGCGCACCGCGGCAAATCCAATACGCGCAAAGATATCTGTAATCTCTGCGATCGCTTGGCTGACGGGATGTAAATGTCCTTCTGGCGAAAATTGACCGGGTTCGGAAATATCGATCCATTCTTTTTCTGTGCGCCCCTGAGATTCACCAGATTCAATCTCTTCTTCTTTTTTCCCGTACGTCTGTTCGAGTGCTTCTTTTACTTCGTTGGCCATCTGACCGATCACCTTGCGTTCTTCCACCGCAAGCGAAGTCACTTCGCCCATCAACTGTTTAAGTTTTCCTTTGCGGCCCAAAAATTCATTCTTCAGTTGTTCGAGCGCCGCGCGGTCAGAAACTTTTTTGAGAAGATCTTCGAATTCTGTTTTTAATTGTTCAAGATTGTTTTTCATAGATGGACGATATCTTTGTATGTCACAAACACCACAAGCAACATCAGAAGTCCAAATCCAAAATTGTGAACCATCGCTTCAATCTTTTGACTCACCGGTCGACCGCGCAACTTCTCAATAATCAAAAACAGAATGCGTCCGCCATCGAGTGCGGGAAATGGAAGGACATTAAGAACGGCGAGATTAATCGAGAGAAGTGCGGTGAATTGAAGTAGATAAATAAACCCCATCGCTGCGACACGTCCCGTCAGAACCGCGATTCCAACAGGGCCAGACAACTCAACTCCTGGACCGTGTCCATTGATAAGACTCATGAACATTCCACCAAACGCTTGAAAAATTTGTCTCGTGAAATCAACTGTCGTCATGATTCCGTGTCCGATCGCCGGAAAAAAGGAATACGAAACCAATCCTGTTTCAATCAGCCCCACTCCCAACAAATTTTTTCCGTCGATCTGTGTCGAAGTAAGTTTTTCTGTGCGCACGGCATCATCTTGTCCCTTCACTTCAAGCGTGACACCGCTTGGACCTTTTTCTAACAGATATGTTCGCGCGGCTTCTGCAGAAGGAAATGTTTGACCGTCGATGAAATTAATCGTGTCTCCATCTTGAATTCCCGCCTGCGCCGCAGAAGAATCCTTCACAACGGTTGCAACGGTGAGCACTCGTTCTTTCACCGTGGCAGATGCAGAAAGATTCTCGTCGATCATGGTCGGAAGTCCAACCATGAATCCAATCGAGAACAAAACGATCGCCAAAAAAAGATTCATCACGACCCCAGCGGCAAGCACACAAAAACGTTTCCAGGCTTTTTTAGAAGCAAAACTATCCGTATCTCCTCGATTTTCTCCAGACTCCCCTTTAATGCGAACGAATCCGCCAAGTGGAATCCAGTTGATCGAATATGTCGTGTCTCCACGCGTGATCCCAAACAACTTCGGAGGAAATCCAAACCCAAATTCTTCCACTTTCATTCCCATCTTTTTCGCAACCAAAAAATGCCCAAGCTCGTGCACAAACACGAGTAAGGAAAGAACCACGATAAACAATAAAATAGTGCCCATAACGAGGAGAATAGTACCGATTCTAGAAGATTAAGTCTACGACCTTCTTTTCTTTAGGAATTTCACCCGCGACTTTTATTTTTCCAAGCACAAGCCGAAACGTAGAATCATCCAACCAATGACTTTCTTCTTCTAATTGCCACCAGTCGTCAAAGTATTCCGTACGCGAAACTTGATCCAAAAAAGAAACAGCCTTTCCTGTTGTCAGATTATATCCTTCAATCATTTCGTCTGGACAGCCTTCTGCGCACGGAGTCAGACGCACAAATTTCGTTGCG
>JBBTSF010000023.1:0-4690 GCA_038064815.1 Patescibacteria group bacterium | reverse complement strand
CCAAAAAACCCACCCAGTGCAAGGCCAATCGCGAGACCAACAGCAAAAACACTTATGATCAAAAGAGCGTGTTTGTTTTGGATTTCCATAGTTATGCGATCACACGCACGAAATGACGCTTTCCTTTTTGAATCAACGTTCCGTCAGACGTAGGTTCAACCATCTGCTTATAGTCCGTCACGACCACATCAGCCACTTTGACCCCACCTCCATCGATCAATTTTCGTGCGTCAGACTTCGAAGAGGCGAGTTCTGTTTCGACAAGGATATCAACGATCGATCGTGCATTGTCGATTTTGTAATCTGGAATGTCCGTTGGAGTTTCGTGTTGTTTGAAAAGTTGATCGAATTGATCGGACGCAGCATTTGCTTCTTCTTCGGTGAAAAATTGTTTAACGACCTCGCGTGCAAGTCGCGCTTTCACGTCGCGTGGATTTGCCTCATCTCGAATGAGTGATTTGGAAATCGCAACAACCTCTTCCATCGGAACATCCGTCATCAATTCAAATCCTCCAACAATCATCCCATCTGTCCAACTCATCACTTTGCCAAAAATTTCCGACGCAGAGTCGTTCAAACGAATCATGTTCCCTTCACTCTTTCCCATTTTCTTTCCGGTTGAGTCTGCAAGCAACTTTGTGGTGATCACAAACTTTTCTTTTCCTTTGAGCGCTTTCATCAAATCACGTCCGGCGAGCATGTTGAAGGTTTGATCATTACCGCCCATCTCGCCATCGACATCCATCGCAACACAATCGTATCCTTGCATGAGCGGGTACAAAAATTCGTGAAGATAGATCGGCTTGGCCTCTTTCATACGATTGGCAAACATATCGCGCTCAAGCATTTGCTGAACCGTGAAGTTCGACGCGAGCTCGAGGATTTCTGCGAAGTTCAACTTTGCCAACCATTCGCTGTTGTATTTCAACTCTGCCGGATTTTCTCCTTCAAACGAAATAATTTTCGACGCCTGTTCTTTATAGGTCTGCGCATTTGCAAGAACCTGTTCACGCGTCAGTCGCACGCGCGTCGCCGACTTGTCCGTCGGATCGCCAATCATTCCAGTAAAGTCACCAATCAAAAGAATAATTTTATGTCCGAGTTCTTGAAACTGACGCATCTTGCGCAGAAAAATACTGTCACCAATGTGAAGATCAGAAGCGGGTGGATCAATCCCGACGTAAAGAGATAGTTGCTTCCCACTCTTCAATCGCTCTTCAAGAAACGCCGGCTTTGGGTAAATATTCTCAACTCCGCGTGTGAGAAGTTCGTCTATTTTTTTTGGGTCTGTGTTGATCGTCATATCGGAAAAATTATAGCTGTGGCAACCATTCACGAATCAAATTTTTTGTATCCTCTGGTCCGTCAACAGGAATCGTTTCAATCCCCGTTCGTTTTACCGCCTCATCGTTGCCGCCTTCATAAAGCGCGTCGCCGGTAAAAATCATGCGTGAAATATCGACACCGAGGTGATCCTTCATTTGTTCCACTCCATATCCTTTGTCGATTCCTTTCATGGTGATATCGATAGAAGATTTCCCTGGAACCTTGATTTCAAATTCTGGAATGGTGCGCTTTAGGACTGCGACAAGCTCCCATCTTCGATCTGCAGCAGATCCTTTATAGGCGTCTTTGAGTTCGAGTGGGGCTTTTTGCCCGAGTGCGGAGAATGTCATTTGTGTTCCTCTGTCTTCAATCAACTCGCCATAAACGGTTTCTGGATGCGTGTATCCAATCTCCTTAAACGCTTCTTCAAAAGCGTGTTTGATCTGAGCTCGTTGTTCAAGCGAAAGTTGATGCGCGTAAATCGTCTTCCACTGCCCATCTTCATAGCGCAAAAATGTCGCGCCAGACGTTGGAAATAAATACAAATTTTTAAAAAGCGCTTCATGTCCCTTCAAACTGGCCAAAAGTTGCCATTCAAAAACAGGAAGCCATCCTCCACCAATGACGGCAACTTTGCGTTTTGCAAGCAAACCCGAAAACAAATTCACCATTTCCTCATCCATGGGGGTTTTACTTTTCGCGAGCGTGCAATCAAGATCAAAGACAAACAATTCTTTCTGTTGAATCGGCAAAGTCATAGAGCGTGAGATAAATTGACGTTGGAGCCAAAATACCGTACGATTTCATTAGAATTAACCAAAAAAATATGGACCCTATTTGGATTATTGTCATCGTTGTTGCCGTACTTATCCTGTGGCTTATTCTAACATACAACGGTCTTGTCGGTTCAAGAAACCGTGTGCAAGAGGCCTGGTCTGACATTGAGGTTCAACTCAAGCGTCGATACGATCTGATTCCAAATCTGGTGAGTACCGTCAAAGGATATGCCAACCATGAGGATTCTGTCTTTACAAAAGTGACAGAAGCACGCGCGGCCGCCATGGGAGCACAGTCCATGAAAGACCATGCGAAGACCGAAAACATGCTGAGCGACACCTTGAAATCGCTTTTTTCTGTCGCAGAAGCCTACCCACAACTGCAAGCTTCACAAAATTTTCTTCAACTCCAAGCCGAACTCACGGATGCAGAAGATAAAATCCAAGCCGCTCGACGCTTCTACAACGGAAACGCCCGCGACTACAATACAAAACTCGAAGTTTTCCCAACAAACATGATCGCTGGAACCTTCGGATTCACTCGCAAAGAATTTTTCGAAGCAACGGCAGAAGAGACACAACGCCCAGACGTGAAGTTCTAGAACTATGTATTCTCAAATCACAGACAACAAACGAAAAACGTGGATTCTTATTTTTTTCTTTGCTGTCTTGATTCTCGGTCTGGGTTGGATCTTTGGAGCCTGGTACGGCGAGCCGAACATGGGAATCATTCTCGCCACGATCGTTGCAACCATCATGACGCTCATTGGCTACTATCGAGGTGACACCGTTGCACTGATGACCTCGGGAGCAAAAAAGGCAAATAAGCAGGAATTTCCAGAACTTGTTCGTCTTGTTGAGAACCTCAGTATTACAAGCGGACTCCCAACACCAACGATCTATGTCATTGCGGACGAATCGCCAAATGCGTTTGCTACAGGCCGCGATCCAAAACACGCTTCTGTCGCGGTGACCTCGGGCCTTCTCAAAATCATGACCAAACAAGAACTCGAAGGAGTCCTCGCACACGAAATTTCGCACATCAAAAATTACGACATTCGCATCATGACCGTTGTGGTTGTATTGGTAGGAGTCGTACTCCTCATCTCAGACGTCATGGTCCGTTCGCTTTTTGGCCGCGATCGAGATAGCGATTCAAAAGGGGCTGGAATTCTCTTCATTGTTGGACTCGTACTCGCCATTCTCTCCCCCATCTTCGCACAACTCATCAAACTCGCCGTTTCTCGTTCGCGTGAATATCTTGCAGATGCCTCCGGTGCCATGCTTACGCGTTACCCAGACGGACTTGCGAGCGCGCTCGAAAAAATCGCACAGATCGATCAACCTCTCAAGCGCGCCAATCATGCAACGGCACATCTTTTCTTAGCAAATCCGTTTGATCCACATGTGACGAAAAAATTTGAACAGCTCTTCAGCACACATCCACCGATCATGGATAGAATTGCCAAGTTGAGAAGTCAGAGTATCTAGATCTTCACCCTCATGAACAACGACATCATCGACAATTTCTCGACCCATCTCAAAAATGTTCTCACACGAGCATTGTGTTTTGCTGTGGAGCTGGAAGAAAAAACGATTGAACCCGAACATTTGCTTTGGGCGCTTGGCACACAAAAGGGATGTATTGGCGCAGAAATTCTCAAAAAGTCTGGAATCAAGGCAACGGATTTACGCAGTCTTGTGGGTGCCAAAGAACGGATCAAAAACAACTTAGCTGCCGCACAAAACGTCACCCTTCATCTTTCTCCTGATGCCAAACGCATCGTCGAAAAAGCCGTTTTGACCGCAAACATCTACGGTCATCGTTATGTCGGAACCGAGCATCTTCTTTCTGGAATTCTTCAAATCAACAGCGAAACAACGCTTCAATTTTTTCTCAAACAAAAAACAGATCTCCAAGAAGTAAAACAACAACTAGCGATCGTGTTGAAAAGCACATCCAAATTTCCAGATCTCGCAAAAACAATTGCAAAAGAGCCAAGCATTCTTACCTCACCCACAGATCCAGCCAGCGTCTCTGCTCCCGAAGAAGGCGAAAAAATGCCGGCGCTTCAATTTTTTGGTCGTGAACTGACAGATGTGACGGTTCAAAAAACCATTGACCCTGTCATCGGGCGAGACACAGAGATTGAACGTCTCATGCAAATCCTTTGTCGGCGCACAAAAAACAATCCGCTTCTGAGCGGCGCGCCGGGTGTGGGAAAAACAGCGATCATCGAAGGACTCGCCAAACGCATCGTCGAAGGCAATGTCCCCCCTGCTCTTCAAGACAAACGCATCTTTGCGCTCGACATGGCCCTGCTCATCGCTGGAACCATGTACCGTGGGGAATTTGAAAGCCGACTACGACAAGTCGTGGAAGAAGTAAAAAAGAATGGAAATATTATTTTGTTTATCGATGAGATCCACACACTCGTTGGCGCCGGAGCCGCGTCTGGATCACTCGACGCTGCAAACATTTTGAAACCCGCGTTGTCTCGCGGAGAGATTCACTGCATCGGTGCCACCACTCCCGAGGAATACAAAAAACATTTGGAATCCGATAGCGCTCTGGAACGCAGATTCCA
>JBBTSF010000022.1:1741-5474 GCA_038064815.1 Patescibacteria group bacterium | reverse complement strand
ACAAGAAATTCTTGTCCATCGACTTTCACTTCGTCTGGAGAGTACTTTTTAAACAAGACCACTTGGCCTGGCTGCACGCTCATGCTGGAACGAGAACCATTCTCCAGTTCACGACCTGGACCAACGCTGATGACTTCACCACGCTCGGCGCGCTCCTTGCTAACGGTATCTGGAATGATGATTCCGGACGCAGATTTCGCTTCTGCAGAAACGGCTTTGACGATAATGTGATCTGAAACAGGAGTAAGTTTCATAAAATGAATAAAAGGATTAGTTAAGGTTAAGAGAAAACGCTAGCAGTCTTAATGGCAGAGTGCTAGCGTCATCATTTTACGCAAATAAGGAGGGGTGTCAAGGAGGGTCTAATGCCCATTTTACAATCACTCCGAGCACAATCGCGCTTAAAGCCAAACCGCTCCAAAATGACCAAGGATAGTGATCAAAAAACGCGAGGACTATCAAAACAATCCCGAGACTCAACCCGAACATCCCGCCTGGTTGTTTGGAAACACGCGAGCTGACTTGATCGATACGGACCAAGAAATACAGAAGCGCGGCGAACCCGACTCCACCAAGCTCGCACAAAATCAGAAGCCAGGTGTTGTGAATGGGTTGATACGACCACGCTTCCCCACCGGGAAAAAGTTTTGCTAATGCGAATGGATACGCACCCGGACCGATTCCAAAAACAGGACTCCGTCGAAACACGTCCGGAACAGAACGATATTGTGAGGTTCGTTCTTCAATGGAAATTTTTTCGATGCGATTGGTTGTCTGCACACGAGAAAAAATCGGCGCGTAAAACAGTCCGGCCATTACAAGAACCGTCGCACATCCCACCAAAACAAACGACATGAGCTCTTTCGAAATTCTTTGTTTCCGGTGGTACATCAAACTCGTCAGAACAATGAGCCCAATCACGAGTGCAAGCCAGGCACTTCGGGAAAATGTCATGACCACTGTTGCACTCAACAAACCAATGATTCCAAACGAGGCGTATTTTATCCATCTCGTTTTTACAAATCGAATCCACCAGGCAAAAAATAAAATACCGACCGCGAGATAGCCTCCAAAAATATTTGGGTGAGCAAATGTTCCGTAGGCACGGAGCATGCGTCCAGAAGCGGTCTCGACAACAGCTGTTCCGAGGATCTGTGCTCCTTGAAATGAAAGTCCGAGCCATTTAGATGCGGGAGAAAATCCAGCAAAAATTTGAAACAGTCCGAGGAGCGCGGGAAGAATGAGCCCGCACAGAAATGCAGACACAATTTTTCGAACATCTGTGCGTGTATCGCAGATCGTCAAAAAAAGAAACATCGCGAAGAGGAGATGGAGAACGTGTGAAAGGGCTATCGGGAAAAAACGCGTGAAGGCTAAAGAAAAAAACGCAGCGGCCATCACAAAATAACTTGCTTGGCCGACAAACCGTAAAGATGGATCGAGCTGAGGACGTCCGCGCAGGAAAAACACGATCAACAGAAGAATCTCTGTCGCGTACAAAGAGAACGATCCGTATTGTGATGCGTTACCTGCAATGAGTGCGCGTTGAAAAATCCAAACGGTTTGCCAGGGCAAAAGAAAAAAGAAGAGCAGGAAGAGTCGATTGGCTAAAAGCATTCTCATAACACCAGACCTTTTTCAAAGACTTCTTGAAACTGCGCGGAGAATTGTGCGCGGCGATCATTGTCGTGAAATTTCAACATCTCATCTGTAATCACGACACGTGAATCACGATTCGCAAGTTCACGAAGAGAGGCTGGGAATTTTTTCTTTTGAATCGTACGAAAAAGTGGTTCAAAAATGCCGTGTTGAATCGGTAACGAGAAAACACGTTTTGGTTTATGAACTGGATGAACCGTGCGTGGACGTGCGTTTGGAAGAAGAACATCTGCCCACCGATTCAATGCAGAAACCTCTGCGAACACAGAAGACCGATCCAACATCGGCACGAGAGATTTCACCCAAAAGGCTAAATAGTAATCCTCAGCATCCCACTTAAGCGATTCGAGTTGAAGTGCGTTCGTTGTCGAAAAAAAACTAAAACAAAACGGGTCTTTTCGATCATCTGTCTCTTCCGCAGGGCGATTCCCCGTGAGAAGAAATGGAAACACCAGAAACAGTCGCGTGGACCAAATCTTTTTTGGATGGGTCACGACATACAAATCAATATCGCTTTTCTCTGTTGTATGCCACCAAGAAAGTGTGTTGGCTGCTGCAACCGCTCGAACACTAGGCAGGAGTTGAAAAAAATGACACGCAGAACGGAGCTTGCGATACTTTCGCACGCCATCCAAAAAACGGACATGACGTTCTGCGATCGCATGCTCGTGAGAATCAATGGTCTTGATTGTGCAAAACCCATTCGTCGTTTGCAAACGCGCTTGCAGCCACTGACTGTGAGTCAGACTTTGACTGACCTCAAATAAATCGTACGCGCGATGAGGTTTTAAAAGCCATTTCCAAATCTCAAAATGCGTGAGCGGAAACTCAAAAAGAGAAAACCAGCAGATCGTTCGAAAAATAGAAAGTTCAAGATCTGTGGGCTGGGTCGTCTCCATACCCAAACATCTTACTTCGCCACGAGCTTTTGTGCATCCCCCGCGGAATCGGGTTTCTTTTTAAACACAATGACTTGCTGAATGATGGAAACGATCGTCACGGTCACCCAATACAATGCGAGACCTCCGGGAAGATTGATCCCGATAATCACCGTCATGACTGGCATGAAATACAGCATCGACTTGTTCATGGAGGCAAGCATGCTTTCGTCTTTCGCCCCCGGAGTCTTCGAAACCTGTTTCGGTGGCTGCTTGCTCATCAACATTTTGGTCTGAAAAAATTGGAAAATACCCGCAATCACCGCAAGCGCAATACTCGGCACCGCAAGATCCATGAATCCTAAAAAGATATTATTGATCACCCCTGGATTTGGAACAAACGAATAGAGCTGATTGAGCGCTTCTGGTTTGAATCCTTGCAAGAGAACTTCGTAGAGCGCAATCAAAATGGGAAACTGAATGAGAAGCGGAAGACAAGAGGAAAACGGACTTACTTTCTCGGTTTGATAGAGCGCCATCATCGCCTTGGCGAGTCCTTCTTTATCATCTTTGTGCTTTACTTTAAGGTCCTCAATTTTTGGCTGAATGTCTTGAAGCGCTTTTTGAGACTTCAAAGAAACATTCATGAAAGGCCACAAAAGAAGCTTGATCAGGATGGTGAGCAAAATGATCGCAAATCCGATATCAGATCCTGGAATGACGTTATATAAAAAGACGAGTAAGTTGAAAATTGGCTGAACAAGGACGAGATGAAAAATATTTACCATAATTTTTTATTCTGTTTTTGTTTCTTCTGTGACAGGAACTTCTTGAGCTTCTTCAATAATTTCTTTAGCCTCTTCAACTTCTCCCTTCGCTTCCGTCGGTTCGGCCACCTCCTTAATTTCTCCGCTTTCCATCTCTCGAATATTAATCTTCCAACCTGTCAGATGTGCTGCGAGACGCACGTTCTGACCACCCTTTCCAATGGCGAGTGAGAGTTGATCCGCATTCACTTTTACGGATGCAGACTTGTCGCTCTCCTGAATTTGCACTTCGAGAACTTTGGAAGGAGAGAGCGCATTGGTGATAAATGTTTTTGGATCCGCACTCCATTCGACAATATCGACTTTCTCGCCACCAAGTTCTGAAATGATGGTTTGGATACGACTTCCGCGCTGACCAATACAGGCTCC
>JBBTSF010000022.1:0-1641 GCA_038064815.1 Patescibacteria group bacterium | reverse complement strand
ACATCTTCGACAACCGTTTTAATATCCCAAACCTTCATGGAACCATCGGTTGTATTAAACTCGACTTCTGTATTTTGATTTTTATCGCCAAAATCTTTTCGATACGCCGCCGCAAGCGCTGACTGAATCGCATCAATAACCGCCTCATACGAAAGGCCTTTTTCTTCAACAATTTGTCTGATCGCTTGTTCAATAGGTGAGGACATAGATTCATCTTTTAATAAATGAACCCGTCGTTTTCGACAGGTTCCAGTGAAAAAAGAATATCAAAAACCGTTGGGAATGTCAACATTTTTAAGATGGGTTATTTGAAAAACAGGCTCACTTTCAACGGCAACCACATCAATCCTCCAAAATGTCTCTGGATCCTGTGTCTGCATATACGTCTGCGCACATCGTGCCAGGCGTTCAAGCTTTGATCGCCCCACGCTTTCTTCTGGGAATCCGTATGTATGTGATTTGCGCGCCTTCACCTCAACAAAAACGACCTCGTTGCCATCCAGGCAAACAAGGTCGATTTCTCCGTAACGGGTTCGGTATTGATGTGCGACAACACGATAGCCTTTCGTCGTCAGATACGTTGCGATCTGTTCTTCCATCTGCGTTCCAAAAAGACGACGGGCGTGAGGCATAGATTACTTCTTTCTTTTGCGTGGAGGAAAATATTTGCGATGTTCTGTGCGTTTGATCTCCTCTTCTTTCATTTGCGGAACGGTTTGATATGCGTAGCGGAAAATGAAAAATGCCCAGACAAGAAAACCAATCACGAGAAGAACGTACCAAAATCGAGCACCGAAGAGTGAGATACGTTCGTAACTAAAAAAGGCAAACATGAGTCCAAGAAATCCTGTGGTCACCAAAAGATTTCCAACACGTTCCCCAAGTCGCTGAACATGCAAATCGTCTTTTTTATGAGAAGAGACGATTCGTGAAATGATTCCCAGAACGACGAGGAGCACAAGAACTCCGAAAAGAATCTTGGCAGACATCCCGTCCACTTGGGCGGGTTGAAGAGTAAACCAGTACGAAGGCTTCAAAAAGTTGTTAAACATACGCAGAGAAAATAGCGGAAAAACGAAGAAAGGTCAAATAAACTATTTTGTATTTGTTAATACTTTGGCAGCGCTAAACAAAATATCAGACATGATGTTGGTCGCAGTAAAAATCCCAATAAAGACAATAAGGACTCCCAAAAGCTTATAAAAAAATCGTGTCCCCCCTTCCCCAAATTTTTCTTCGGCAAACGGGACGGCACCAAACCAGGAAAACACGGTTTCCGTTTTCCACACCATCCAAAACCCAATTGCCATCACAATGATCCCAAGAATCACACGAAAAATAACAGGCATACGTGAATATCTTACCATGATCTCTTGCGCAGATCGAAAAAAACAATTAGCCTGTTGTGCAGAAGTTTGAGGGCGCTTAGCTCAGTTGGTTAGAGCGTCTCGTTTACACCGAGAAGGTCGGGGGTTCGAACCCCTCAGCGCCCACCACAAACCTCTTGAACGATTTGAAGAGCTACGTTATAGTGACACCGCTCGCGCGGGTGGCGAAACTGGTAGACGCACTACCTTGAGGTGGTAGCGCCGCAAGGCTTGGAGGTTCGAGTCCTCTCCCGCGCACCAAAAAAGCACTGAC
>JBBTSF010000021.1:0-5559 GCA_038064815.1 Patescibacteria group bacterium | reverse complement strand
AGTTGACCAATACGTGCTTCGTTCAATGCTTGTTGTTCCTTTGCATCTGCATATTCAAAATTCTCAGAGAGGTCTCCGAGATCTTTTGCGAAACTAATAAGCTCGGCGATTTCACGGCGCGTGGTGCGTGTTCGTTCCAGATGCTCCTGCTTGAGTTCTTCTAATCCTTGTTTTGAGATGTAAATCGGCATAAGTGATTAGGAAACTTTATCGGCTTTTTGGCTGATCGTCAACCTTTTTTGTGGGGTTCTGTTGAAACCACCAGGTGAGTACCTCTCGTGCAAGTGGGACAGCTGCGTCGGTACTTTCTCCTCCATCTTCAATCAACACAACAATCGCAATTTCCGGATTTGTGTACGGAGCGAATCCGGTAAACCAGGAGTGGAGGCGATCGGGCGTGGGTGTCTGTGCAGTTCCTGTTTTTCCTGCAACCGCTACAGGGACAGACTGCAATGAACGACTACTTCCCTGTGTGACCGCCTGACGCATTCCCTGTTTCACAATGGTAAGAGCGGAAGCGTTAAATTCTTTTACAGAACCCTGATCTTTCGTTTCTGAGGCCATCACGTGCGGGGTGATCATTTTTCCATCATTCGCAATAATCGCGGTTGCGCGCGCCATTTGAATCGGTGTGGCAAGAAAATCTCCTTGTCCGATCGCAAGGTGATATGTGTCTCCAACATACCACCGCTCCCCTTTGACGCGCTCCTTCCATTCCTTCGAAGGAAGAAATCCATCGGCTTCTCCTGGTAAATCAATACCTGTGTCCTGCCCGAATCCAAATCGGGCAGCGTAGTCTGTAATGCGATCCACTCCGAGCCCAACGGCTTTATCGAATCCCCCACCGATAATGTAGAAGAACGTGTTCACCGATTCCGCAATCGCTTTTCGTACATCCGTGACTCCGTGTCCGCCCGCTTTCCAGTCTGGAAAAAACCATTCGTTCACACGAAGGCCTCCTGTTGAGAGAAATGAGGTGTGTTCGCTAATGACTCCTTCCGCGAGTGCGGCGTAAGAAACAAATGGCTTGAATGTTGATCCCGACGGAAATTGACCAGCGAGCGCGCGGAAGAATAAGGGTTGATCTGGATCAGACAAAAGTTGATTGTAACTATCGGTTTCAATTCCTTGTGCAAATTGATTGTTGTCGTACGCGGGTAGACTCACGAGCGCGTAGACTCCTCCGGTTTGTGGATTGAGCGCCACAACGGATCCGCGCGATGCACCGGTTTTTTTAAACGTCTCCTTCATTTGTTCTTCGATATAACGCTGAAACTCTGTATCGATCGTCAGCACCACATCCAATCCAGGAACTGGTTCTGTTTTTGAAACGACTGAAAGTTCCTTTCCGCGAGAATCCACTTCATACACAACCTCACCCGGCTTGCCGCGCAAGAGTTTCTCCGCACTCAGCTCGACGCCGGTTTTTCCAATGCTATCTATTGGACGATATCCCTGGTCGTAAAGCGTCTCCAAATCCGTTCCTGTCACCTTCCCCGTATATCCCAACACGTGTGACAAAGATGTGATGGTGTTTGGATAACGTCGAAGAGAGCTGGTTTCAAGATCAAAACCTGGTAATTGTTTTGCTTCAATCGCAAGACGCATCGCTGGTTCAAATGGAATATGACGTTTCACCGGGATCGGCTCTGTTTGTCCTTTGGAAAAATCTGTGAGGAGAAGATCGAAGTCGGTTGGTTGCACTCCGGTAAGTGCACTGACGCGCGCAAAAATCGCACGGCGTTCTTTTTCCTCGCGCGGCAATTTCGCGATCGTCATGGTGAGCGTGAAGGAAGGAATGTTTTGTGTTAGCACGTTTCCATTGCGATCAAAGATCATTCCACGCTGTGGAGTGACACGATTGGTTTGATAGCGATTCGCCTCTGCAAGAGCCCGATAGTGTCCGTTCTCCATAATCTGCAACCCAAACGCGCGGCCGAAAAAAATCAACACGGTGAGAAAAAAAAGAATCATGGCGATCCGTAAATTTTTTGGCGAGATCACCGAGCCAAGCTTGCGTGTGTTTGAGAGGACTCCATCAAAGGGTTGATTCGAAATCGCGTATTCCAAATCCTCCATCTCATGGCGTGCCTGGAGATGTCCGCGTGTATCGCCCGTTTGCAGGACGAAAAGTGAGGAGGATCGTCTTTTTTTACTCATAAGAAAAACGGAGAGGAACGAATGCGGCGTGCAATGGCGAAGATGAAACTCATGACACACAGAAGCATCAAGGACTGCTGAAGGGCCGTGTGAAAAAAGATGGACCAATCCACAACGAGTTTATCCGTAAGCGATTGTAGAAAAAGAATGATGGTTTCACTGAGCATGAGACAAAGATATCCTCCGAAGGCACATCCGAGAACTCCATAGAAGGAGCGATTGGAAAAGACATGCCGCGCCATGAGGACACTAAGCCCCGCCGCGATCACCCATGCAAAAAAAGAAAATGGGATCGGCGCAATGTGAAAGAGGTCCATCAGGATTCCGTATAAGACCATCCAGACAAAGCCATCCATCATTCCTTCGTGCTGGATGAGATAGATGCTTAGTCCAAAAACCAACGGAGTGAGGGCAAGAAACGATGGGAGTGAACTGAAGAAACTCGTTTCGAAAAGAAAGGTGATGAGAAAAAATCCTGCGGAGAGGAAGAACCGCGTCATAGGCTTTGTCTCATCAAGACATGCACGATCGTGTACTGACGAATATCTACGAGCGGTTGAATAACCGCTTCAAGAAAAGGAGCGTTCTGTTCTGGACGAACATCATTCACAAGACCAATAAAGAGTCCGGCAGGAACGCCTGTTTCCAGTCCGGAGGAGATCACAAGATCGTTGACCTGAATCGATGTTTGTTGCGGAATAAATTTAAGTCGAAGAAGATTCCCTGCGATTCCTTCGGCAACGCCAATCGTCTGGCTTTGATTAAGGAGACTCACGGCTGTTCCGACAGATGGGTCTGCGAGTGAATGGACGGTGGCGGATTTTGGCGTCACACTCACAACCTTTCCCACAAGCACGCCATCTTTCACAATCACCGGGTCCCCCACCTGGACTCCATCCTGCTCACCACGATCAATAGAAAATGTGGATGTTTGTGTGGTGTTTGATCGCGCGATAATGGAAGCGGTGACAAGACGCAGATCTTGTCGCTCCACAAACTTAAGCGTGTCCTTTAAGTCTTTGTTTTGTCGAGTCAGTTCATCAAATTTTACGCGATCGATCGCAAGACTTAACACGCGATCTTTTAATTTTGCCACTTCATCTGGCGATAATTGCCCGCCACGAAGAAAAAAAACTCTTTGAGAAATCCAGGTCCCTGCCCCAACGAGTGGGCGTTGAACCACATGAAGTGTTCGCTCTCCAAGTCCGGTCGTTAAAAAAATGATCAGCAAAAAAATGACGACTCCAAGGCCGACGAATTTCAGAGAACGATTTTGGACCTTCATGCGCATGGGCTAAAAGATATTTCCCTCTGTTGTTGATGGTAATGAGATATCCTTCAAAAGGGCTTCGTTATCCAAAAGAAATCCAGCACCTCGTACCACGGACGTGAGCGGATCATCTGCGATTCGAACAGGAATGGCGGCTTGGCGCGCGATGAGTTTGTCGAGTCCACGCAACAGCGCTCCGCCGCCTGTGAGCACGATTCCTCGTTCATAAATATCTGCCACAAGCTCTGGTGGCGTGACTTCGATAGTTGCTTTGATGTTTTCGACGATCGAACGAATGGAACGTTCTGTCGCCTCGCGAATTTGCCTGTCATTGACAATGATTTCTTTTGGAAGACCGGTCAAAAGGTCGCGTCCACGCATTTCAATTTCCAGAACATCTTCTTGCTCAATCGCCGTTCCGATTCGCATCTTCACCCGCTCTGCAACGCGTTCACCCAAAAGCAAATTGAAGACGTCACGCGCGTACTGCATGATATTTTTATTCAACTCGTCTCCGGCGACTTCAAGTGATTTCCATGTCACGACACCAGAAAGAGACATGACCGCGATTTCTGTGGTTCCTCCACCAATATCGACCACCATCATTCCGACAGACTCCGAAAGTGGTAATCGCGCGCCAAGTGCGGCAAGCATGGGATTCTCGACGAGGAAGACCTGTCTTGCCCCAGCGGACAGCGCAGCATCTTCAATCGCCTTGCGTTCAACTTCTGTGGTTTCAATCGGAACGCCGATCACGACACGTGGTCGTGGAATGATCGTAAACGATTCGGAGTGAACGCGATCAATAAAATACTTCAACATTTTTTCCGTGACCTCGAAGTCTGAAATCACTCCTTTTGTGAGCGGACGTGTCATTTCAATATGGGGAGGATTTTTCCCAAGCATGTCCTTGGCATCCTTTCCAACAGCCAAAATCTGATCTGTACGCGTATTCACCGCCACGATCGATGGCTCGTTAATCACAATCCCTCCGTCTTTTGAATAGACGAGTGTATTGGATGTTCCAAGGTCAATGCCGAGGTCTTTTGAGAAGCGTCCGAGAAACTTGTTGAACATAAATTTACTCAGAGTTTACTTGAGTCTCTTGTATCCATCAAGTTGAGACATGGACTCTTTTCGTGTTCAAGGACCGTTTTTACTGCGGACGTTTTTGTGTGACAAAAAGAAGCTCGATGAGCGCGAAGAAAAGAATCAGTAGAAACGCAGACCACCAACGTAAAAGCTCAAAAGAAAGAAGAACCAGTGCACCAAGAAATAAACCAGACAAAAGAATTCCCTGACGAAAGGCGCGTGTGGTTTGTCGATGGGCAATTTCGGTTGGTCGTGCCCAAAGACGAACGAGTGTTCCCAAAAGTACAGCTGTTCCGAGCAGGGCCACGAACAAACTGAGGTAAAAAAGAAAAAAACCAAGAAGTGCTGTGTGAACTGGATCGATGCTGTGGATCACAAAAATCCAAACCGTCCACGCACCAACGGTAGCTAACGCCATCACGAGTAAAAACCAACGATAGGTCATAAATCTGATCGACGAAAACGATGAACGATGCGATAGCGCACGGTGCGAATCGACGCGTCTGGCAAATGCTCTTTTATAAAACGAAGGAGTCGATCTTCATTCTCACTTAAAAATTGTCCCGTCGCCGCATGCTTCACCTCAAACGTGAGGATGTTGTCTTTGTAGGACAATGCGCGGGCATCTTGCAACCGTGCAGGTGCAAGCACACGCGAAAGCGCTTCGTTTGCAGAAGAAATAACTTGCGACGCCGTGACTTGTGTCGAAACGCGGGCACGTTTAATCGCGCTGTTGAGAAGATCCTTCAAAGGCATCATAGCAAAAAATAGTTATTCTCGGAATTCACAGATGTCGGCGAAGTCGCAGAAACGGCAATGGAATCCTGGAGTTGGGAGGAAGTCGCTTTGTCTGATGCGTTGGACACGGTCGACGACATCTTCTTGGAAGCGTCCGAGTTCTTTGTCTGTTCCCAGAAACGAAACATGCGATCCATCTTCCAGATACACGAACGTAAGTTTTTTTGGATTGAGTCGCAACACGTCGCGTGCCGCAAGTTGATAGAGCCAAAGCTGTTCCTTATCGCCTTTTTCGAGCG
>JBBTSF010000020.1:0-14145 GCA_038064815.1 Patescibacteria group bacterium | reverse complement strand
TGTGTCATACCGACATTTTGAGAAAAATCTTGCGAACCCTCTTTGTGTGTGTAATCGATCGGACTAATTTGCGCCGACGAATACCCAGGCTTTTCAAATACGGCGTAATACTCACTTGGGCCAAGAAGAAACGCATAACGACCGCGTGCATCTGTAACCTGTGTGTCGAGCAGTTTGTTGTAGCGCGGTTCAAAGATACGCGCGACCACATTCTGAAGAGGGCGATTCGTTTCTTTGTCGTAAACGATTCCCCAATTTTTTGGTTTGCGTGGTCTGGCAAGGCGTCGCGCGAGCAGATACACAAGTACCTGCACACCGATCATCACGACCGCAAGCACGCTCGGTCTGATGATGGTAACGACCACCGAAACAAGGACGCCGGAAACAGCAACGATTTGCTGTAACACACGCAACCGCCCTTGCCACACCACACGTTTCGATTTTGTCTGACTACTTGCCTGAAGTGGGTCAAGAGGAATATTCGGTGTGAGGACCGCGTCATCCTTTTGCACTTCAATGGTTTCTTTGTGGTACACGTCCAGAAAGACGCCGTCGTCTTTTGTCTCCTTAAGGAAGGCTGTTGGAAACAGGAAGCCTCCTTTGGTAACAACAATCTGATACGTTCCTGGCTGAACGAGAAAGAAGAATCGTCCCGCCTTGTCTGTGACTCGACTCTTGAGTAGTCGGAGTCGTCCAGGGTTTGCCTGATCCACTTGGAATAGACGCACCATGGCTAAATCAACCGGAGCTTTTGAGATGGCGTTATAAACAACTCCAAATCCTTTTCGTTTGCGACGCCAGAAAAAGAGAAATGGCGCGGTAAAAAGATAGTGAAGGAACGGAATGAAGTCGAACGCAACACTGAGGACCACGACGCTTGCTCCTGCGGTAACCGCAAGCGTTGGTGTGGCAAAATCCGCTGCTCTATTTGCAACAGGACTTTCTTGAACGGCCTTCAATGTCTCCTGTACTGGAGTTTGAAAGACCGTTGTAACGGAATTTGTGAACGTTTCTACAGCCGTTGTTGCGGATGTTTCTGGTTGCTTGGCAACGGGACGCATGGAAATGCGCGCGTTTACAATATTGTTTGCAACCGAGAAAACGTTTCCATGAAACACTTCGAGCTTTTCTGCAGATGATTCCACCTGATAGGCACCATTTGAAACATACCACCCATATGTTCCTTCTGGGCCTGTTGTTGTTGGATTGAACTGATTGTATGGGGACCCATCCCAGACAACCGATTTACCACCAACGATTTGTGAAAGGGTTACCCGAGCCCCTTCAACAGATGCTTCTTCCCCATCGATGACCGAAACGACCTGCCCAAATGGCAAAACGTTCAGGTAGGAAGAAACAGATTGTGTGGACTGATCTGCGTACTGCACCGAAAGCGTCAATGTATACAGCTGTGGCACCGATGGTGCCGCGACGTCCGTAATGTAAAGAGCGTTTCCGCCTCGTTGATCCGCGAGGCGCATAAGATACAACTGTGACCCAATGGAAATCTGCAGGTTCTCCACTGCGTCAGACAACTCATCTTCACTCACTTGAAAGCGAACAGGCGTCTGTGCAAGAACATCAGTAACTCCTTTCTGATTTGCAGAAAGAATAATGTTCTTGTTTCCAACAATGATTCCCAGAACGTCACGCGAAAGTACTGCCTCCTTCGTACCCAGCGAAGTTGGCTGACTTGGCGTTGGTTCAGGCACTGTTGGATTATCAGGTAACCCACTTGGACTACAGGCCGTTCCACAAGGTGGCTCCTCCGGCGGAGTCACGGGTGGAACTTCTGGCTCAGGTGGTGCAGGTGGCCCCTCTTCTTCTGGTGCGGTTGGTTGTCCTGAACCAACAGCCCCAGAAGCGAATTGCCCTGCAGCGTCATAAGCGAACACTCCGTAATAATAGGTGGTGCCATTTGTCAGTCCGGTGCGTGTCAGAGATGTGGCAACACTGTTCAGCACCTGTGTGCATGCCGCATCGTTTTGACTCGTTGGAAATGCGGTTGGACATTGAAGCACGCGAACACCCGCAAGATCTGTATCGCTTGGGTTTGTCCAACTCAGCGTGAGTTGTGCATTGCCTGTCGTAATCGTCAGACCGGAAACATTCGCCGGTGGAAAATCCACAGCAGTCGTGAAGGTTTGATCAGAAGTCACGGTCGCATTTGAGGATGCGTCTGCAGATCGCGCACGAAAGTGATAAAGCGTTCCAGGTGTAAGAGCGCTGAGAATCACACTGTGGCTTGTGACAGAGACGGTGCTTGAACGTGAAAGACCATAACTTACCGTGGTTCCATACTCCACCGCACTTGTTGCCGCCTCACTCGTTGTCCAGGTGATGCGCGCGCTGGTTTGCGTCACATCAACCACAGAGACCGAAGTGATTGTGGGAGCCGTCTGATCAAGTGTGGAAAAGGATTGTGTCGAAGAAGATGCTTCGTTATTGCTGGCATCCTTTGATCGCACACGGAAATAATAGGTCTTTCCCTCACTGAGGCCAGAAAGTGAAATGGTGTGAGAACCCTCCATTGCGGAACTGGTCACAGCGCCAAGCTCAAAACTTTGCGTCAGACCATAGTCCACCGCACTGTCGGCATTTTCACTCGTTGTCCACGTCACGGTCGCAGAGCTTGTTGTGATTGAGGACACAACAATTCCACTAATTGTTGGCGCCGTTGTGTCGCCTGGGCCTGGGCCACCTCCTCCTGTGTCCCCTCCTCCTCCGCCACTTCCACCACCACTCATGGAAGGAATGGCCACAGAAACAGCGACCTGATCGTTCTGTGTGCTGATTGGAAGCGCAATTGACCCTTCGTCCCCAAAGGTTCCACCAATCGTGACAAAATAGGTTCCAACACTGCTTGGATTCACGATGCGGTTTGCACCTGTTCCGGAACTGGTTGCATTTGTCCCGATTTCAACAGTGACCTGACTTGCGGCGGCAATGGCTCCTGCGTCCCCCGCACAAATTGTGATCGTAAGCACGTCCGAAGCGATCGCCACCGAAGCTTTTTCCGATCCCGCACAAGAGGAAGCCGTCGTTAATTCCACGCCGTCATCTAGAACATCGACATCGTCTTCTGTGAGAGAAGACGTATCAAACGAACTGGAAAATGTGAGCGTGACAGTCGCGCCTTCTGAAATACCGGATGAAGTTGTAAAGACCACTTGGTGATTCGCATTTTGGCTGGTACGAAGTGTGGATGGATAATCATTCGCACTTGTCACCGTTGCCGCATGGACTGAAGACACCAAAATCATTGTCGCTCCAAGAGCGGCGATGATTATGATGTTCCAGATGGATCGAGCGAGATGATGCACACAGAAAATTAACGAGGTTTTTTAAGATGAAAGAGTCCGAGCAGAACAATGAGCGGAACGCCGATTGTGACCAGAAGCTGCCATGGGAAATGCCAGAAGGAAAATGAGCTGTAAATCTGCTGCCCCTCTTCCCCATAAGACAGATCGAGTGTGGCCTTGATCGGACCGATGGCAAAAAAACCGATCTGATCTTTTACAATCCAGAAAAAATCTTTCTGCGTTTCTATTCCCAGCTCGTAGGCGCGTGTTGATCCAGGAAGCACACGTCCTAATTCCGGATTTGCATCAGACTCAATGAGGGTTCTTCCAAACAAATCCGTAAGTTTTAGAGTGCCTTTTGGTGTGACATGCACGTTTCCCTGATTTTGGAGTCGATACGTGAATACTCCTCCAAGCTGTGACGTCAGATCAGACTTGTCAGAATGGAAATCAAGCAGAGCTAATTTCTCTTCTGTTTCCCCTTCCACAGTAAGGAGTAGAAGCACGGCAACTTTCGCCTCGATGATGGCTCCATTGTCTGCAACCACCTCTCCAGGCGCCTGAGAAACAGTTAGTGCTGCGTAATATCCCCCCGATTTCACATCGAGCGGAACAGCAACTTCAAATGGCACTTCTGCTTTTGTATTCGCCGCAACACGAAACTCCGTAAATGGTAATCGAATCCATTGTGGAAGTTCTGTCTGGTCTTCTTGTGGTGAAATGAACACAGGACTTTCCCCCTCAACGCTCGGCTTAAACTTCATGATGCCGACAAAATACGTTTGTTCCGTTCCTTTTGTATTGATCACACTGATCGTTTGTTGAACCACCGAACCGCGAGTTGCGGTCATCTCGAGCACGGCAGGTGCAAGAGAAATAGCCCGAACCGAATGTGGGATCAATGCAAGAAGAAGGAAACTGATGATTATCGAGAGTCGCATACGCTAGAAGTTCCCGGAGGTAATAACAGTAAGGGTTTGACTATAGGTCGCCGAAGGTGTGCTTGTTGCCCCCGCAATCTTGAATGTGAGAAAGGATCGATCATCAAAGGCGAAGGTACTTCGACTCACCACTTCCTGTGCAGATGAGGTAAGTGCGCTATCTTGCGTGTCAAAAGTCGAACTGCTTAGACTGGAATCGTTAGAACGCGCTCCAAATTCCTCACTTCCGAGAGTCACACTCCCATCTGCCACGTCATCGATGCTGTTTGCGCCTTCACGAAGCTCCCCATCCTCAAGAATCTGCACAACATACCCGCTTTCATTGTCGACCGTGACCTCAAAGGCGAGAATTCCTGTCCCGACCGAAGATGTGCTGACTGTCTCGAGTGTGAGACTGCTTCCATTAAGGAGATAGAGATAATCATTCGAACCATCAATAGAAGGACTGCTTGATCCGCTCACTAAACGATCCAAGACAATGCTACCTACCCCAACGGTTTGAATTTTTCCGATCGCCGTAACTTGGCTTGCCCCATAATCCTGAACGATCGCAACATAATCACCCACAGAAAGACCTGTCGTGGATGTCATTGAGACAGTTGTACTCGAAAGAGCGGTGATTTCTCTTTCGTTGGTAGAGTTTTGAATGAACAGGTCAGAGGTAATGATCTGATCGAACACACCTGCACGATATCCATCTGTCACCTGATAAGAGGAGCTTGAGGAGGGGCTTCCTGCATTTGGGGCGACAGAGTCACGAAGAATGTAGGAGGCTGAACTTGAAGTATCCGAACCACCAGCACTGAGTGTGTCCCAGCGAATGTTATAGTTTGTGGAGGACATTGCAGCCGACGCAAACTGCGCGTATACAAAAAACCCCACAAGAATAAAGGCTGTTACTGGTCGCTTCATAAGATTCAACCTTACGTAGGTATTCTATCATGAATACCAAAAGTAGTCAAGCTATTATTACGCTAATTTTAGCAAAGATTTTAACCATCAGATTCAAAATAACCAAAAAATTTGACCGAATTTCTGAAAAAACCCCTCTTTTTGACAAGTTATCCCCTTTTTCTCATTTTTGTATACTCTAGTTTATACAAACAGTGCATTTTTTAACAATTTTTGTGTTCAAAAGAGTCATCTCACCAACAATTACCCATTTATAAGGCTTTAAATGGAAAATTTTTAATGAATACTTTTTGTGCACACTGGTGTAGACAAAATAACTCGCAGTAAGTCCGACATACCCACCCCCTATGTCATCTCGAGTGCACCCGAGAGATCTCACGTTCAGAACATCGCTTTCAAATGATTCGATCTATTGCGAGAACTCTATATCTAACAGGCATATCGAGATAATAAAATAACCACCACGAATGGACTGATAATTCTCGTGGCCTACCACAAAAGCACCAATACTATCTGTCAGCCAACCATCCAAACCCACTTTCGTTAGTTGTTAAATCTATACGTAAAAACACCAACCGAAGTTGGTGTTTTTACGTGGTGGACTTGAGGGGAGTCGAACCCCTGACCTTCGCAATGCGAATGCGACGCTCTACCAACTGAGCTACAAGCCCGCGTAGATGTTTCACGTGAAACGTAATTTCTATTTTCAGGAAGAATATCGATACCACCGAAAAGTCTCAACCTTCGAAGTAAGCCTGGTTCGGAATTCGCAAATTTATTTACTCAGTACAATCAAATCGAGAATCTTGTGGTCGCCAGACCATGAGCGAAGTGAGTCCAAAGGCCGAACGAAGTCGAATGGTGATCCGAGGGGGAGTCGAACCTCCATCAACAGCTTAGGACGCTGCTGCTCTATCCATTGAGCTATCGGACCCTCAGTTACAACCAACTCCTACCTAGTAACTTCTAGCGATAATCAACCTAAGTGTCGTAAAATACTAATCTGTCTCTTTATGCTATACTGAACGTGAAACATGATACGTTCAAAGAGACGTATCGTCAAAATATCGCTTACTTATGGAAATTGTTCTTCTTATTGCCGTCATCCTTCTCGTGCTCATTGTTGTTTTTCTCGCAGCCAAGCAACGATCTGTATCACCTTCTGACACCAACGATCGTCTTTTGACGCTCATAAACGATCTGCGTAAGGAACTGCAGGACTCAGGAAATACCCAAAGACGCGAAGTCCACGAAAAACTAGATGTCATGCAGGATCGTCTTGTCAAAAACATGTCGGATTCGTCTTCAGCGTTGCAAAAACACTTTCTCAATACGACATCTCTGGTTAATGGTGTCACGGAACGTCTCACAACAATCGACTCAACCAATAAGCAAATCCTTGATTACTCCGAACAACTTAAAAGCCTTGAGAATATTCTAAAAAACCCAAAACAAAGAGGAATTCTTGGGGAATATTGGCTTGAGGCGCTGTTAGGCCAAGTTCTTGCAGTGGGGCAGTATCAAATGCAGTATCCTCTGGGAGTTGATGAAAAAACAAGCCAAAAACTGATTCCAGATGCGGTTATTTTTGTGAAAGAAATGTTGATACCTATTGACGCAAAATTTTCGTTAGAAAACTACAACAGAATTTCATTGGAGACAGACGCAACACGCCGAGAAGAACTTGAAAAGCTTTTTAAGAGCGACGTGAAGCTCCGAATCGACGAAACATCTAAATATATTCAGCCAGAAATGGGCACCACGAACTTTGCGTTCATGTTTGTCCCAGCCGAAGGTGTTTATCATAATCTCATCAGCTCAGATATTGGTGCCGTAAAGGTAAACACTCGCAATCTCATCGAATACGCCTTTGAAAAACGCGTCATGATCGTTTCGCCCACCTCGTTTTTCGCCTACCTTCAAACCGTGATTCTCGGCCTCAAGGCTTTGCAGATTGAGGAATCCGTCCGGGAGATTCAAAAGCATACAGAACAGCTCATGCGGCACATGAAGGCCTATGAAGAACATCATAATAAGGTCGGAAAGCAGCTTGAAACGACGGTTCGAACCTATAACACCTCTTCAAACGAGCTCAAAAAAATCGATAAGGATGTTTATCGAATTACAGAGGGCGTTGCGGGGAAGGAACTGTCTCCGCTCGAGGTGAGCGAGGTTTTGCTCGAAGATAGGCAAATGAATTGACAAATTACGAGATTGGATTAAAATACCCGCCATCGAGCTCAAGCGCTCACCAAACCCAAATATTATGCCAAATTTAGCAAACGCAAAAAAAGCCCTGCGCCAAGCAGATAAACGTGCAGAGCGGAATAAGCTTGCCAAAGCCGAAATCCATTCACTTCGTGTGAAGCTTCGCAAGGCAATCACCGCAAAAAATGCCGCCGCCGCCTTGGAGGTCGCACGTAGCCTCGGAAAAAAGTTTGATAAGGCCGTAGGAAAAAAGGTCCTCAAGCAAAACACCGTCGCACGTCTCAAATCACGCATGATGCAAAAAGTAAACGCACTGAAGAGTGCATAAAAACAGCCGAAAGGCTGTTTTCTCTTTCTTCACTCTCAGGCAAGCAACGCGTCTGCGGTCAGATCAACCGCCAGTTCAACCCCCATTCTTCCGCTTTTAATTTTCTGGTCAAACTCAAATAAAAAGTCGTGAACCATCACGAGTTGTGAAAAAGAAAACGCTCGTGCCTGTTCCATGGCTTTTTGGGCCACAAACGGATGCATGCCAAGAGCAGAAGCAATCTCTTGTTTTGTGATGCTTGAATTTTCGTCCAAAAGTGAGCGTGTACTTAAAAGAATCCGCACCTGTCTTCCAAGCATGGTCAGTAGGTAATGGTCATCGGAACCAGCAGAGCGTTCTTGCGAAAGCAGTTTGATCGCAAGACCTGTTTGTTTTTTTGAAATCGCATCCATGAAACCGAAAATTTGTCCCTCAAATGAAGCCCGAACAAGTTCTTCTACCATGGAAATGGTAATCATTTTTCCTGATGCGTACGCAATTAACTTTTCGATCTCATGACTCATGTGCCACAAATCAGATGAAACACGCACAGCCAATTCCTGAGCCGCAGAACGGTCAATCGAACCACCAAAAGTTTTCACGCGATCGGTAATCCAACTCACAAGTGCAGCGCCTTCGAGATGTGGAAACGGATAGGTATGAACCTCACTCATTTTCAACAGGGAAGTGAAGAACGGCTTCTTTTCAATCGCTTTTGGTTCTCCTGTTTCAAACAACACCGCGATCGTAGAGTCCGGCATGCGCTGAAATCCTTCCTCCCATTGTGCTTGTTCTGCTTTTTTCGTTGTAGAGATTAAATCCTGAATAATCACCAAACGCTTGCTTCCTAAAAAAGGATAAGAACACAGCGATTGTAAAATCTCTGCCGGATCGAGTTTTGCGGATCTTTCATTTGGAAAAACCGCGACATTCATGCCGCTTGGATCATGTTTTTTCACGAAGGCATCTTTCAATTGTTTCACCTTTTCCTTTACGCGAAAGGTGTCGTCACCGTAGGCCAAGATGATCATAGTAGGATGAGTGTACCTTCATCCTTCGGTAGACTCAACTTGTCGCTTTTCTTTTTTTGTTTTAGGGCTAAGATGAATCTGTAAGAAATAAAAGGCTGAATCGTCAAATATCGTGCTATGCAAGAAGCGGAAGTGAAGGAGCAATTCCTCAAAGCTTACGAGGCTTCAGCAGATGCCATTTACCGGTATTGTTTTTTTCGTGTTCGCAATAATTCCACCGTGGCAGAGGATGTTGTTCAGGAAACATTCATGAAAGTTTGGCGGTATCTCTGTGAGGGGAACGAGGTGGGCAATATGCGTGCGCTTCTTTATCAAACCGCAAGAAACACGATCATTGACCGTCATAAGAGAAAGGATGCCACAAACACTTCATTGGACGCACTTCATGAACAAGGATTCGATGCAGTGGGACAAGATGCTCAATCCATTTTCACAGAGATCGATTGTAATCAACTCCTCAGCGAGATGGATCATCTCGAAGAAGAGGAAAAAGAAATTTTGGTTCTGCGCTATGTCGAAGGACACGGTCCAAAGGAAATTGCTGCTATTCTTGGAAAAACTCCCAATCAGGTTTCTGTCCGCATTCACCGCGCAAAACAAATACTCAAACAACGTTATGCAACGTAAATTTGAAAAAACCCTAAAAAAATTTCGCAAAATTCATCTGCAGCCAAAAACCAAAGAAGCAATTCATGGACGACTCCTTGTGTTTTTGGAAGAGAATCCGCTTCAGAAGACCGTAAATTTAAAAACAGAAAATCAAAGATGGTATTCTGGAATGTTCTTTCCTGCATTTCAAAGACTCTCCATCCCTCTTTTTGTCGCTTTTCTTGTGTTCGTCGTTGCGGGTGGAGGAACGGTCCTTGCGGCAGAAGGGGCGATTCCGGGAGACGTTTTGTATCCTGTAAAAATTCATATCAACGAAGCTGCGCGCGCTGCTTTCGTCTTTGACGAAAAGTCGTCAGCAAATTTAGATATTCAACAAACCCAACGCAGAATGAACGAAGCGGAAAAACTGGAAACGAAAGGACAGCTAAATCCGCAAGTCCAAAAAAAGATCAGCAGAGAAGTGGAGAATCATGTAAAGCGAGTAGACGCTGCGGTCATCAAACTCGAAGCGAAGGGAAATACACGTGCAGCCGCAGAAGTCAGACTCGAGCTTCGTGAGTATTTGGAAAAGACGTCAGAAAAATTTTCCGCTCTAGGAATTCAGATTAAGGAAGAAAAAGAGGAACGCGAGGAACGTGTCGATGAGAAAAAATCCGATCGAGAAAAAGAAAAGGAAGTGAAGAAAGAGGAAAATAAAAAACGATCAGACAACAACGAAGAAGATGAAGAAAAAAAACAGGAAGAACAACGGATAAATATTGAGACAGACATTGAGGTAAATCTCAAAACCCCATTTTTAAACACTCGGGACTAGCCCGAGTGTTTTTTATATTTCGTAAGATTTCATCTCTCCCCAATTTCCTCCGGTTTCGACATCGACGGCAAGCGGAACTTCGAAGCTCGCGATTCCTTCCATCATTTCTTTTACTCCGCGTGCGACAGCTTCAACCGCATCTTTCTCAACCTCGAACACCAATTCGTCATGCACCTGCAAAAGCATTGTCGCAGGAAGCCCACTTTGTTTGAGCCATCCATCAACCGCGAGCATGGATTTTTTCATGAGATCTGCGGCGGTTCCTTGCACGGGCATATTGATCGCCATACGTTCTGCAGCCGCGACAAGTTGTGGGATACCGGATTCAATCTCTGGAAACGAGCGGCGGCGACCAAATAATGTTTCCACATATCCTTCGGTGTGCGCCTTCAATTTTGTTTCATCAAGATACGCACGAATCGCATGATGAATTTCAAAGTAGCGATCAATAAACGATTTTGCTTCTGCAAAAGAAAGTCCCGTTGAGCGCGAAAGGGAGTGCGGACCCATTCCGTAGAGCACACCAAAGTTAATCGCTTTGGCCGCACGGCGTTGTTCGGGGGTGACATCTACTTCTGCGACCTCCCAAACTTCAGATGCGGTTCTTGTGTGAATATCCGCTCCTTCCTGGAAGGCTCGAATGAATGGTTGATCTTTTGCGATCACGGCTGCGAGACGAAGTTCGATCTGCGAATAATCTGCCGCAATCAAAACTTTTCCTTTTGGCGCAATGAACGCTTTTCGAATCTGGCGACCGAGTTCTGTTTTGATGGGAATATTTTGTAGATTTGGTTCAATCGAAGAAAGTCTTCCTGTTGCGGCGATCGTTTGATTGTACGTGGTGTGAATACGACCCTGACCATCTACGAGTTTTGGTAATGTCTCGACATAAGTCGATTGCAACTTAGACAACTCTCGAAACTCTCCGATCAGCGGAACGATCTCGTGCGCATCCCAAAGTTTTTCAAGTTCTGAAGCCGCTGTTGAATATCCTGTTTTCGTTTTTTTAATTCCTTTGGTTGGAAGGCTCAAAGTTTCAAAGAGAACATCTGCAAGTTGAATTGGGGAAGCGACGTTAAATTCAACACCCGCAAGTTTTTGAATTTTCTTATCAAGTCCTTCAATGCGTTTTTTCAACTGCACAGAAAAATCATTGAGCGCTCCGGAGTCGAGCAAGATGCCGGCCGTTTCCATTTTGTACAAAACGTCGATGAGGGGGATGTCGATTTCTTCAAAGACAGAAAGCAGGGAAGAGTCTTCCAAAGATTTTTTTAACGTCTTTGCAAGTTGTGGAAGTTGGCAGACAGCAGATCCGAGCTTTTCGTAATCTTTTTGTGTTGCGTAGGCGATCGGAAGTTCGAAGGGAAGTTCATACGCGCGCGAACCGGAATCAAGCAGATAAGACGCAATAAGCGTGTCGAACGTCTGACGAAAAGTCCATCCGGTTTGATGCATAAGATGTTTCACGTCGTGCACAACAACCAGTGAAGCGTGTTCTAGGAAATCCTCGATTGGTTGGAGATGCTTGGGAGCCGGATTTGGAACGACCACGGTTGTTTTTCCATCGGACAGGGCGAGCGCTGCATGAGTAGATCCAAATAAATCGGCTTGTTGCTGTGCGAGCAAAATACCAATCGTGAACTCCGATTGTTTTTGCATCTTCGCGAGCGCTTCTTTTAATTGTTCGACATCTCGGACAACCAAAACCGGTGAAGCACTTTTCTTTGTCGAACTTTTTTCTGTCGTCGCAGGCTTCTCTGGAATTTGTTGTTCGTGTTTTCGCAACAATGTCCGAAACTCAAACCGACGGTAGGTTCCCAAAAGTTTTTCCCAATCTGGTTCTTGGACTTTTGCAGATTCAAAGGTGAAGGGAAGTTGGATCGTACGTACAATTTCGACAAGCTCGCGGGAATCCATGGCGGCTCGTTCTTTTCCTTCCAATTTTTTCGCCATCTTTGATTCCACTTCTCCTTTTTTAAGCGCAGAAAAAATTCCCGCCAAAGAACCATAAGTCTGCATGAGTGTTGTCGCGGTCTTCTCACCAATTCCCGCAATGCCCGGCAAGTTGTCTGAAGGATCTCCACGAAAGGCTTTGTAATCAATCAATTGATGTGGCGTGAGTCCGTAACGTTCTTTGACCGCATCAATGTCATACAACTTTGTTTCAGAAATACCTTTTTGAAAAAAGACGACGTGTGTTTGTTCATCCACGAGTTGAAGTGCATCAAGATCTCCGGTCACGATGAGTGATTGAAAATTTTTCTCTCCCGCCATTTTTGAAAGTGTCCCAATGACGTCGTCTGCTTCAAATCCTTTTGCATCGATCGAAGGAACATGAAACTCCTCAAGCATTTTTTGAATCAGCGGAATCTGATCGTAAAGTTCCTGTTCTTTTTTTACGCGCGTGGCTTTGTACGCCTCAAATTTTTCATGACGAAATGTTTTGCCTGGAAGATCCCAAGCCACGGCCATGTAGTCCGGCTTAAATCGCTCACGCATTTTTTCAATCACCATCGCAAAGCCGTAGACCGCGTTCACCACGAGCCCATCTTTGGTCGTCAGTGGGGGAATCGCATGCCAAGCGCGATGCAGAAGCGCGTTGCCGTCGAGGATGAGAAATGTTGGGGGATTGGTAGACATGCCTGCAGTTTAACACGGCATCTGTGCCTTGTCCCAGATCAAATCAAACAAGGTTTCGTAGGTGCGGGCGATGTCTCCGGAGGCAAGCAAGATCATCGCATTTTCTTTTCGTGTGGTGATAAATGCCACGTTCTCGCCAAAGACGATCACGGTCGCAGGAACGGTTGTGCCCGCAGGAAGAAAGCGTGATTCGCGCAACTCTGCTTTATCTTTTTCAACAATCTTTTTTGCATTCTGTCCGATCGGAATGAGTTGCTTGCTGTGAATGCCACGTTCGACTCGTTCCGCAATGAGACGCTTCACGATGTACGGCTCTTTTACATAATCGAGTAGACCAGTTCCTGTGGTGATCAATCGATATTCTTTCACGCCCGACCGAAGCATCTGTTTCCACAACCGTTTGAATCCGTCTGTTCCTTCATAAAGAGTCACGCTTCCACCATGCTCGGCTGTGTCTTTTAAAATCTCGAGCATTGGGATTGTTTTGTGCAATTTGTCTCCGCGCTCCGTCATGATGCGCTCGAGGACGGAGGGAGGTTCTGCAGAATACACGGTCGTCTTTTTGCGCAGACCAACGCGAAAGACCCCTTGTTTACTCAACCGCTCAAGAAGCGGGTAGAGCGTTGTGCGCGGAAATTCCGTGCGACGGGAAAGTTCTAATGTGGTTGAAGGGCCAAGTTCGAGCCCGGCTAAATAAATTTTGACTTCTTTTTCGTCAAATCCAAATGCAGCAAGTCCACGCCGAACTTCGGGGGAGTAATGCATACGCATATATTTTGACGATACTCCGTTTGTTTCAACAGCGGTAGTGTTGTCGAAAATCTGGACGTTTCCTCTGGGAGATCCTTGGCGAAGGAATATGCTGAATAGGAATCAGGAGGTCTGCCATGGAACAGCCATTTCGTTTCATCGACCTATGCGTCCTTTACGCGGCTCTTCACTTCGTCGGCGACTTCGCGTTCCAGAGCGCGTGGATGGCGATGGAGAAGGGCAAGAACAAGGAGGTGTTGCTCTACCACTGCCTGACGTATACAGCGCCATTCGCGCTCGCCATCGTCCTGCTCGGTCGACTGAGCAACTACCACCCGAACATTCTCTCAGTCCTCATCATCTTCCTCTCGCACATCGCGATCGATACGTGCAGCGCGCGACTCAAGGTTATCAAGACCGTCTGGGGCGATCAGCTCTGGCATCTGTCGGTGCTCGGTGGCCTACTGGGAGTGGGATGGTTGTGAGATGTCTGCCCGCAGCAACCGCTGCGGGTCTTTTTTTGAACAAAAAAAAGAGCGCCTCAGGGGGGAGGCGCGTGGAGGGGGAGGCCCGGTGGCCTCGAGATGCGGCTTGGGCCGCGGGCTACGCCGTGGCGTAGACCTCGTCGCGG
>JBBTSF010000019.1:0-3951 GCA_038064815.1 Patescibacteria group bacterium | reverse complement strand
TGGGCACATGATCTGCAAACCAAAAAACCTCTCGCCAACGCCATGGTGCGTGCGATTAAAATTACGAATGAGAAAGAACAAACATTTGATGTAATTGATCTTGGTAACACAGGAACCGACGGAGTTGCTCACTTTACTCTTGAAAAAGAAGCCATTGCCCTCGAAGTTTTTTCAGGACAGCGTGCGGTTTTGGTGAAGTTTGATTCCATGAATGCTTATGGCGGATACGGATGGGGCGGATGGTGGAATCCAGGAGGCGTTTCTGTAGATGAGGATCATTGGGGATATGCCTATACCGATCGATCTGTTTATGCACAAAAAGATCGCGTGCATATTTGGGGACTCCTCAAATCGCGAAATGGAGATCAAATTCCACAAAAGGGAACGCTCACACTGACCTCTTCTGTTTATGGATATAGCGTTCCAGGCGAATGGTCGAATGCAGAATATGCGTCTGTCCCGATCGAAATGAACGCAAATGGAACGTTCGTTGGGGAGATTCCGCTTCCAGCCGTTGGCGCGGGTTCGTACCAGATTGTCGCAAATTTTGGTGGCAAGACGATCGGTCGTTCAATCGATGTGCAGGAATATCGCAAGCCGGTGTATTTTCTTGAACTCTCCCTCAATCGCAAGGCCGCAATTGTTGGTGACACCGTGAAATTCACAACAACGGCAAAATATTTTGATGGCACACCGGTTGTTGGAAAGACGGTTCATGTTGGTCCAGATTGTGGAGAAACGAAGGATTTTGTCTTGCTTAGCGATGGGACTGCATCAGGAGAGTTTGTTGTGAGACAAACAAATTATGGGTGTTACGTACGTGCAGAACTTTCCGAGCCTGGATTTGAAACTGCCAGCACCGGACAGAGTCTTCAGGTTTTTCCTTCCTCGATTGATATTCAGGCAGAAGGAAAAATTGCGAATAACATGGTCACCGTCCAATTGAAAACGAATCGTGTCGAAATCACTTCCTCTGATGACTTCAGTGATTACACCAAGAACGCACGACCAAAAACAGAAGTGACGGCCACTGCCACGCAAACATGGTACGAACAAATTCCAGAAGGGGAATCATATGACTTTATTCGTAAGTCTGTTCAAAAGAATTATCGATATGAGCAGCATGTCGATACGGTTTACACAGGAACGGTGACAACAGACGAACAGGGAAAAGCCGTGATTCAATTTCCTGTTTTGAGAAAAGATGCCTATTACTACGTCGATTTAAAAGCGAAAGACGACCAGGGCCGCATCGCCGAGCAAGGAGTCTATCCTTACTACGGGGATGATGCGGTTTGGTATGAAAGTCCAAAGTCGAATGGCGGTTCAGCGGATCTACAATTCTTCAATCCACAAACAGATGTTCCAAACGGAAAACAAACCTATCGCATTGGTGACACCGTTCGTTTGGAAGTAGAACAGTTTGGAAAGCGCTTTGAGATGCGTGAGGGTGATCAGTTCTTATTCTTCCAGGCCCAACGTGGAGTTCAGGAATACGAAGTCTCGTCCAAGCCTGAATACAAGTTTCTGTTTGAAGATCGCGACGCACCAAACATCTTTGCTTACGCCGTGCTGTTCACAGGAAGTCAGTATATTACGGTGGATTCTTATGGAAATTGGACGTCTGGAAAACAAATTTACTTTGATACAGAATCTCGCAAACTGGATGTGCGTGTGACGATGGATAAAACAAACTTTCGTCCAGGCACAGATGCGCAGGTCAATGTGAATGTAAGTGATGCTTCAGGACGTCCTGTCGCGGTTGATTTGAATCTGAGTGTTGTTGACGAAGCATTTTTCGCCATGTTTCCAGATAATCCAGATCCGCTGAGTTCCTTATATCGCGCACTGCCAAGTGGAATTAATGCGGTTCTCGTCACACATCGACCAGAAGTGGGAATGGGTGGGGGTGCTGAGGGCGGAGGAGGAGGAGATGGTCCAGTGAGAAGTAACTTTGTGGACACTGCGGCTTTTGTCACGGCAAAAACGGGGAACGACGGTCATGCGAGCGTGAACATTAAGCTCCCGGATAATGTGACCTCTTGGCGTGTGACCACACATGCGATTGATGCAAATCAGATTCAAGCGGGAGTGACCAAGAAAAATTTCAACACAACGCTTCCATTCTTTATCAACACGTCCGTTCAATCAACCTATTTGATTGAAGATCGTCCATCGATTGTTGTGACGGCTGCGGGGATTGGAGTCAAACAAACGGACAAAATCGCTTACGAACTCTCGGTTGAAAATACCTCGTACGGTTTTTCCGCAGAAGCAACCATTGGTTCTCGTGCACACTTGCCGCTTCCACAACTTCCAGAAGGAACGCATAAAGTGATCATTAAGGCGAAGTCTGGAGAGTATCAAGATGCTGTTTCCTATCCAATCCAAATTGTTTCCTCGCGTTTGACGATTCCTGCCGTGAAGCAAGAACCACTTACCAATCAAACAACGCTTTCTGGAGCAGAAAACGGTTTGACGTATGTGACGTTCATGGATGGAAATCAAGGGAAGATGTATCAATCGTTACTCAACTTCGCCTGGCGCTACGGAGATCGTGCCGACGAAGCTGTTGTGCGGACGGTCTCAACGGAACTGATGAATGAAACGTTTCATGAAGACCGTTTGGTTCCAGAAACAGACGTGACAACCTATCAATCAGAAGGCGGCATTCGATTGCTTCCTTATGCAAGTGTGGATCCAGTCCTCAGTGCAAAGGTCGCACTTTTGAAGGAGACACCGTTTGATGAAGAACACTTGTATGGATATCTGATGTCTCGTTTGTATTCCGCCGACAAGTCGCAGCAACTCTCGTCTGATGAAGCCGCTTGGGCATTCGCCGGACTCGCTGCGCTTGATGCCCCAGTGCTTGCAGAGATGAAACGATTTGGCAGCGATCAAACCCTTTCCGATGAAGCAAAACTCGCACTTGCAATTGGATATGTCGCGGCTGGAGACGCAGAGAGTGCCCGTCCGATTTACCAGACGTATCTCAAGGCAGCGAAACATGATTTGGCGTACATCTGGTCTGAACAAAAAACCGCAGAAGATACGACCGAGATCACTTCACAGCTTGCGATTCTTGCGGCTGGGTTGAATGAAGCAAAAGATCGCGACGCCTTGCAGTCCTATCTGAATGCACATGCAGATGGGCAAACGCTCACACTTCTTGAGCAACTCATCACCACAAAATCCGCGCTGCCATTCTTGAAACCAGGAGCCTCCTCTGTTTCGTACACATTGAGTGGAGAAACAAAGAAGATCGAACTCAAACAAGGAAATACGGCAACAGTCGCGGTCTCACCAGAAGATCTGAAAAAATTGCGCCCACATGTCGAAAAGGGGGATGTCGCGGTGGTAACCTCTTATGAAAAACCACTGACAACGTTGCCAAATCTCTACAACAAGATTTCACTCAAGCGACGTTATGTTGGACCAAATGGTCAAACACAAACGAGCTTCAAAGAAGGAGATGTTGTTCGTGTGGAACTTTCCTATCAGATCGACAAAGGACTTCCCAATGAGTATTTCCAGATTACCGACGCGTTACCATCTGGACTGACTTCTATGACCTGGCGTGATATCGGTGGATATCATGAAGGAAATTATTGTATGAGTTATCCAGAAGCAGACACGGATCAAAGTTTAACCTTCTTTGTCTACGATGAATCTTCGAACAAGTACTGTCCACCAAACACGGTGACGTATTACGCACGCGTTCTGAACACCGGAACATTCAAAGCGGAAAAAGCTTCGATTCGCGCCTCGCGCGCTCCGTCATTGATCAACTTCTCAAATGAAGCCACGATTAGCATTAACGAGTAAGGAAAAAATAGGGGTGCTGCTCAGCGCCCTTATTTTGATTTTTGTCGTGATTACGATTCAGGTCTGGTACGGAAACGTAAAACGCGTAACCCCCCTCCTGCCAGGGAGGGGGTCTGGGGGTGGGCG
>JBBTSF010000018.1:0-2849 GCA_038064815.1 Patescibacteria group bacterium | reverse complement strand
AGGGATTCTGTTTAGATGACAAAAACTTGGAGACAGATCCAAACGGCATTCCGCTCTACGCCCTTCAAGCAACGATCTCCGTAGAAGATCATAATTTTTGCACCCACGGCGGATATGATTTCAAAGGCCTCGCCCGCGCCGTGCTGCTTCTTGGAAAACGCGGAGGTGGTTCCACACTGACTCAACAGCTGGTCAAAAACGCCATTCTCTCAAACGAAAAAACGCTTACACGCAAGGTCAAAGAACTTCTTCTCTCTATAGAACTCGAACGCCGTTATACAAAGGATGAAATCTTGCAGATTTATCTCAACGAAATTCCTTACGGCTCCACTTACTACGGAATTGAGGCCGCCTCACAGAACTATTTTGGAAAAACAGTTCATGACATTACGCTTGCGGAGGCAGCAACACTCGCCGCACTTCCCCGCTCTCCAACGACCTATCTCAAAAATCCAGACAGCCTTCGCGCCAGACGTGACTTTATTTTGGGTGAAATGAAGAGCCAAGGATATATCACGGACGATCAAAAAAATGCCGCGCTTGCTGAAAAAACTCCCGTTCAAATCAAAGCCACCAACATCAAGGCTCCACACTTCGTTTTTTACGTACAGGATCAGCTTGAAGAAACATACGGTCGTCAGCTGGTTGAAGAAGGGGGACTCAAAGTCATCACTTCGTTGAACTATGACCATCAGATGATTGCGGAGGAAGAGGTCAAAAAAGGCGTTGAGGCCCGAGGGGAAACGTACGGATTTACGAACGCCGCACTTATCGCAATCGATCCAAAAAATGGGCAGGTGCTCAGCATGGTTGGATCAAAAGATTACTTCGATCCCAAGATAGACGGAATGGAAAACGTCACACTCGATCTTCGACAACCAGGTTCCAGCTTTAAGCCTATTGTCTACACCAAAGCCTTTGAGATGGGCTATCCGCCAAGCACAGTGCTGTGGGATGTCGTTACCAATTTCCCAACCGTCACCGGAACGTATACCCCTCACAATTACGATCTCAAAGAACGTGGGCCGATCCATCTTAGAGACGCGCTTCAGATCTCATTGAATATTCCAGCAGTTAAAATGATTTACATGGTTGGAGTTGAGAACACGCTTGATTTCGCCACTTCTCTTGGATACTCCTCGTTTGGTGACCACTCCCGATTTGGTCCTTCCCTGGTTTTGGGTGGAGGTGAAGTGACGCTGCTTGAGCATGTAAACGCCTATGCAACCTTTGCAAACGAAGGTGCACACTTTGATCCTGTTTCTATTTTGAAAGTGGAAGATGCTTCTGGAAACACTTTGGAGGAATGGAAACAAAAGAATGGAAAAACGATCATCGAGGCAAATGTTGCACGCACAATCTCAGATGTCTTGTCTGACAACGATGCGCGCAGCCCCGTCTTTGGTGCGACCAGTGCGCTGCAACTTGGTGATCGTCCTGTGGCCGCAAAAACAGGAACCACAAACGACAATCGCGACGGATGGCTTCTTGGATACACCCCATCGCTCGCCGCAGGAGTCTGGGCGGGAAATAATGACAACAAAGCGATGTCGAAAAAAGCGGGTGGAGAATCTGCAGCCGGTCCGATCTGGAACGCGTTTATGAAACGTGTTCTTGCAAAGACCCCAATCGAAACATTCACCCCACCTGTCATTCAAGCCACAGGCAAACCTGTTCTCGACGGGGACATCACCGGGACAAAAGTGGTCGTGGATAAAATCTCTGGCAAACTTGCCACGGAGTACACACCAGAATCTCAGAAAGAAGAACGGACATTCGCCGAATACCATTCGCTTCTCCACTATGTGAACCGAGCGGATCCACTTGGACCCGCACCGACAAATCCCGCAGAGGATTCGAACTATCAGGCATGGGAGGAAGGAATTAAAACCTGGCTCAAAGCACAGGAAGCCGCTGGTCATAAAATCACTCAGTCTGCTCCGCCAACGGAGTACGACGATGTCCATATCCCAGAAAATTTCCCAAGCGTCAGAATCACGACCCCAATCGACAATCAAACAACAGGTCGCTCACTGAGTATCGAAGTAAACGCAACCGCACCTCGAATGATCACGCGCGCAGAATTCTATATTGATGGTCTGTTCCTGGGATCTGACAGCATGGCTCCGTATACACTCACGACGACGTTGCCAAATTCGATCGATCGTGGAAGTCACACACTCAAAGCAGTCGTGTACGACGATGTCGAAAATAGCGGTTCCTCAACCGTAAACGTCACGGTCTCCGAAGAACCATCAGAAAATGCACTCACACTAGAAGATCCAAAAAACGGTCAAACGATTGAACGATCTCCGACACCGTACAACGTTGTCGTTTCTCTCAAGCACCCAGAACAGTTCAGTTCCATTCGTGTCTACGCAGATCCGATTGGACCAGGGCCTCGACAAGTGGTCGGACAACAAACGAATCCGAGTGCCGTGTTTTCAACATTTGCCTGGACACTTCCTCAATCCGGAACGTTCGCACTGAGTGTTGAAGGATCCACAAAATCTGGCCAAACAACAAAAACGGCTGGAGTCTTGGTCACCATTGTTCCAAGTTCAAGCGGACAAACAGGCGGTGGAAATTTGAAACTGTTTTAACGTGAAATCAAAAAACGGAATTGGGGTCAGACCCTCGATTCCGTTTTTTTGTTAGGCCAAATACGCTCCGTGCATCACTTTATCTTGCGCCAACTCTTCTGCAGAACCTTCAAAACGGATTGAACCGTTTGCGAGCAAGTATCCTCGATCAACATATCTCAATGCGAGTCGGACATTCTGTTCTACGATCAAAATCGTTGTTCCAGACGCGCGAATCTTTCCGAGTGTTTCAAATACTTCGTGCAT
>JBBTSF010000017.1:0-6691 GCA_038064815.1 Patescibacteria group bacterium | reverse complement strand
GGATATTTCTCTTACGACTTTGGCACACAAAACCATTCCCAACTTTGGAGCTACGATGAATATGGAGCGTATCTGGGTGCCCCGAAAACAACACTCACAAACGTTTTTAACCCTCAGCAAACATCCGTAGACACAGGAGTCTGGCAACGTGATTTCGCAGAAGGAAAGGTGATTGTGAACGCCACAGATCAGGCATTTAAAATTGATTTGCATGGAGACTTTGAAAAGCTTCACGGGTCTCAGGATCCATTCACCAACAACGGATCGATCGTCTCTGAGGTCAGCATCGCTCCAAAAGATGGCGTTGTACTTTTGCGTCCCATCGAAGAAATCAATGACACAACCTTTTTAAACGGCGCGTTCGCCCGCATTTTTTCTGAAGACGGAAAACAAAAACGCACGGGATTTTTTGCTTACGACAGCGCACAGCGTGGAGGCACACAAATCGTTCACCTTGATTTGGATCACGACGGTCAACGCGAAACAATCGTCGCGGATAACACATGGGTTTCTATTTATGACTCGAACGGTGCATTGCGGACCACCTTTGCTCCCTACACAAAAACCTACAATCGAGGAGTCAACATCGCCGTTGGGGATATGGAAAATGATGGTTCGATGGAAATCGTCACCGGAACCGACAACGGAGGCGGGCCGCAAGTGCGTGTGTTTAATAAAGATGGAAAGCTGATCAATCCAGGATTCTTTGCATACGGCACAAACTTTCGCGGAGGGGTCACGGTCGCCATTGGAGACTTGAACGGGGATGGAAAAAAAGAAATCGTCTGTGGTGCTGGATTTGGAGGTGGACCGCAGGTGCGGGTGTTTAATAAGGACGGAAAGCTCATCAATCCAGGATTCTTTGCGTATGACAAGGGATTTCGTGGAGGAGTGAATGTTTCTGTGGCCGACGTCGATGGCGATGGAATCGACGATATTGTCACGGGTCCAGGGCTCGGAGGCTCCCCTCTTGCCCGCATCTATGACAAAGATGGAAAAAAGAAATCTGAGTTTTATGTGTTTGCTCCAAACGAAAAACTTGGACTGGAAGTTGTCGCAAACGATGTGGACGGCGATGGTCGCGCGGAAATTATTGGACTGACTACAAACGTATTTACGCTGAGCGGTTTTAACGAGTAAAGTACTTATATGTCTCTCAAAGATGAGGTTAAAAAAGGGATCGCCTGCGATTCAGCCGGAAAGCCGGATTCTGCGCTTGGGCGCGCGGTTTGTCTTTCGGTTCACCCGGGAAAGATGGTTCTGTTTCCCTTTCGCCATTGGTTCAACACAAAATACAAAGGCCGCTACAAATTCGCGCGCGCAATGTTTGGGCTTGATCTTTTCTTGATGGGTGTCGCCGTCACGCTTGCGTCTGTCGTGCTGTTTACACTTCTTTTTTTACACACAAAATTTGAAGACAAGATTACCTTTGAAGCAACCGTCGCCCCGCACGAAGTCGTCACAGGCGCTCCTTCCACACTTGTTATTCGTTATACAAACGGAACAAAAGAAGAACTTCGAAATGCTGAGCTGACACTCAAGGCTCCGGATCATTTTCTCCTTCAAACACTTTCAGGTCAGGAAGATCAAGTTGTCGAAGAAAATCGCATTCGACTCGGGACGATTCCTGTTGGATTCACAGGCGCCGTGCATGTAAAGGGAGTCATGTTTGGAGATGTGGGAGGACAACAATCGTTTCAAAGCAAAATGACGTTCGTGCATGGAAAACCAGGCGAAGAACACTTCGGCACAAAAACAGACACACAGACGTTTTCCCCAACACACTCTGCCCTTTCCCTTTCGCTTGAGCTTCCGGAACGCATGATCGCTTCTCAACCGATCGAAGGGATCATTCGCTACAAAAATACCGGCGAGATTGAATTTCCGGTGGTGAGTATTCTTCCCCATTGGCCAGCCGGGTTTACGTTTACGAGCTCAGACGCAAAGCAACGAAAGGGTCAGTTTGAAATCGACACAGTGAAGCCAGGAGAAAGTGGGCAGATGAATTTTAAAGGTGTCCTCCAAGATGGAGACAAAGAAGTGACATTCACCTTTGAACCTTCGTTTACATTTGGAGACGATCGATACAAACAAGAGACGCTCGCCCACATAGCTCCAATCGTTCCGCTTCCGATCACCCTCGAACACAGCATCAACAAACAAAGTCTGCAGCCTGGTGGTGAAGTTGTGTTTACTGTCGTGTACAAAAACGTGAGTGATCAACCAGTCTCCGATGTCGCGGTTGGAATTGAATCTGACAGTCCGTTTTTTAAAACAAGTCCGGTCTTTTCAGATGCAAAAGATCCTGGGCTGAAAACAATCGCTCCGGGAGAATCTCGTACGGTCGAGATTCGTGCACAACTCAAATCATCCATTCCACAAAGTGCGACGTCGACCTACGAACATCTCACTGTGCGCACGCGTCCAATCGCCACATACACACTGACAGACGGAAAACTTGCCTCAAAAGGAGCGTTCATCGAGTCGCCACTCACAACTCCGATTATCCTTGAATCATTCGCACGCTATCGCACCGCGTCTGGCGATCAACTTGGTCGCGGCCCTCTTCCGCCGCAAGTTGGAAAAGAAACAACGTATTGGATTTTCTGGCATGTCGACGGAACCACAAATGAATTATCCAACGTCCGCATTGAAGGAACCCTTCCACAGAACGTTCGATTCACAGAAAGACAGACCGTTTCTCAAAACAGTGGCGTCACTTATGAAGCGGCAACACGAAAAATTTCGTGGATTTCGAGCTCTGTCCCTCCAACGCTTTCTCCAACAAGCAAAATTCTTGGAATCGCGTTCGAAGTCGGAATCACCCCAACACAAGCAGATCTCACAAAGACCCCCCTGCTCTTAAAGGACGTCCAAGTGACCGCAACAGACGCCTGGACGGGGGCATTTGTGAGTGCCCAGGTAAAGAATGTGTTGGGAGTCTTGAAGTAAAAAACTGTTTAAAATTGCCAACTTTTTTAAAAATCGTTGAGATAATTTCGCTCATTTAAGCCACTAAAATTGTCGGAAAATCTCGGAATCCACACGGAAAAAACATCAAAAAAGGCCCATATTTATTGACAAAAACGCTTTTTTCAGGTAGATTTGTGTGTTACAAAACACCTATGAAGATTGCAATGATCGGGCAAAAAGGGATTCCTGCCCGCTCTGGGGGCATTGAGCGACACGTTGAGGAGCTCTCCTCCGAGCTGGCGGCACGTGGACATGAGGTCCTTGTTTTTTGTCGCGCCTGGTACACCTGGCCAATCCGCGATCACCGCGGTGTGCGCTGTATCAAGGCTCCTACCATCGCCACAAAACACTTGGATGCCATTATCCACACCTTCACATCCATTATCGGCGCTGCCCGCGAAAAGGTAGATGTCTTTCATATTCACGGCGTGGGCCCTGCCCTTCTCGCATGGCTTCCAAAATTGTTGCGACCATCTGCAAAGGTGATCGTGACATTTCACTGTATTGATCGTCATCACCAAAAATGGGGATGGTTTGCGCGCACAATGCTTTCGCTTGGAGAACGCGCGTCTGTGACTTTTCCCGATGCCGTGGTTGCCGTTTCCAAAACATTGGAGACGTATTGCCGCATGTCCTATAGCGCAAACGCAAAATATATTCCAAACGGCAGTCAGATTCCGCAAGAAGATGCCGATCCAGCACTCGTCAAAATCTTTGGATTAGAACCAGGAAAATACTTGATGATGTGTTCACGTTTGGTGAAACACAAAGGCGCGCATCTTTTGATCGAAGCCTGGAAACAGTTGCGTCAAGAAAATCCAGAACTCATGCAGGAATTCAAACTTGCGATTGTTGGTGGAAGTGCATTTACGGATGCCTATGTGAAAACATTGCGGGACATGTCGCAAGATGACCCTTCGATCGTCATGACTGGAACGCAAACCGCTGGAACATTGCACGCGCTGTTTCTCAACAGCTACGCAAACGTCCACCCTTCTGAATCCGAAGGACTTCCGATCGCCGTGCTTGAAGCGATGAGCTACGGAAAATGTGTGCTCTCCTCTGATATTCCAGAAAACCTCGAGCTCACAGAAGACCACGGACTCTCGTTTCGCCGCGGAGATGCCGATGATCTCAAGGAGAAAATGAAACAAATGCTTCTTGATCCAGAAATGGTCACAGAGATTGGGAAAAAATCTCGATTGCACATCGCCAAAGACTACGACTGGAAAGATATCGCCGAGACAACCGAGTATCTCTATGAACTCGTCCAGATTGAACCGGCCATGACAAAAGTCAAAGCATAAAAAACTCCCGCTGTTAGGCGGGAGTTTTGGTTTTTGAGGGAGGGAAAATCAGGTCGATCAGAATGAAGATGCTGTATCGCACGAGATGCGGGACATGTCGCCATTTCAGCACCGTCCACGTGAGACTTCGGTGTTTGTCTTTGCTGTCGCAGAATTGATCGAGGAAGGATGCGCGTTCGCGTTTGATGATTTGATACATCGCATCAAATGTTCGATCGCGTTTCATCTGATCCCAGATCCAGCGATAGCGAATCTGTCGACGGTAATAATCGATGATGCCACTGCGCTCGTTCATTTGTTTTTGCAAAGACGAAAAATTGATGCGTTCCCCTTTTTGTTTTCGTGTAATCAAGTCTGCCGCAAGCTTTCCAGAAATCACCGACCCCTTAATTCCATCCGCCGCAAACGCGCCGCAAAAACCGGCCGCGTCCCCAATGAGCAACGTACGGTTTGTCGAAAATCGACGACGGGTTGGGTTGATCGGGATCAGACTTCCAAATGTGTAGGTTGGTTTCTCTTGCGCGATGGAAACCATTTTGTGTTCGACAAGTGTCTGGATAAATTTTGCGAGCAGAGTTTTTGCATCACCACGATCTTTTTCGAGTTTCGCAAGACCGATTCGAAATGCAGGCTGACCGTTTTCAATTGTTGGAGACAACCATCCACCATATCCAAGTGAAAATTCTCCGAACCAAAAATGATAAATCGTTTCGGCGGGATGTGGTCCAAGATGAATTTCCCCGAGAATAACCTGTTCGTATCCAAACAAAAATCGGTCATTGCGATCTAGATTGGGATTGGATTTTGCGACAGCCGAGTGCGATCCATCTGCCCCGACCAAAAACTTCGTACGAATCGTTTCCGGCTCTTTGCCCTGCTCACGCAAACGCACGATCACCCCATCTTCTTGTTCTTCAGAGCCAACGAAGACCGTCTTGCTACGAATCTCGACCTTGTCTGCAACAGAAGCCGCGAGCGCCTGAACGAGCTTGCGCGTGTCGGTTTGATAAATCCACGGACTTTGCGTTGTGGAAACAAAAAAATCTTCGTACGAAGGCGCGACGACACAAATCGAAGAGATCGCGTTTGTAAGATACGTATCAATATCAAAAAACGTTTTAAACTCTTCGCGCGTTTTGGTCGTGATCAAACCCGTAGACTCAACCGTCGAACCAGGTTCGGGTTTTGCGTCGATCACCAAAACCTTTAACGATCTATCTAGATGATGTGCAAGCGTCAATCCAGAAAAACTCGCGCCAACAATGACGACATCGAATTCAGTCATAACAACTTTATCTCACCTCCTGATAAATATTCATCAACCGTCGATAGTGGTCATCCAGACGAAATCGAGTCTCAACCGCGTTTCGTGCCTCGCGGGACATGCGCGCTTGTAGGTCGGAATCGTGGAAGAGGCGGAGGACGGCTTCTGTCCAGGCGTGGATGTCTGTGGGTGGGACGAGGAAGCCGGTGAGGCGATCGTCGATGATTTCTGGGATACCGCCGACATGGCTTGCAATGACAGGCTTACCTGCTGCCAATGCTTCGAGCAGCACGAGCGGAAACACTTCATGCACACGCGAAGGAAGCAACACCCCGCACGCACCGCGATATAACTCACGCAATTCCTCTCCGCTTCGAAATCCCACAAACTCCACATTACTCGCATCATGTGCCAAATGATGCAGAGCGTCCATCTGCGGACCACGTCCGACGATCTTGAAGACAATGTCTGGCAGCAACTTCGCCATGCGAATGATCGTTTCAATTCCCTTCTCTTCACTCAACCGTCCGACAAACAAAAAGTATCCGTTGTGTTTATACGACGGTTCGATCGCGCCGGCATCAATGCCGTAATGATTCACGCGAATTTTTTCTTTTGGAAATCCGCCCGCAACCAACTGTCGTTTCAGATATTCGGAGGGTGCGATAAACAATCCGACGTGCTTTTCGTACAGACGCAGTGCGCGATGAAATTTGTACGTCACGATTTGTGCGAATGAGGCGGCGAGTGATCCTTGATGAAAACGAGAAAGTGTCCCGCGAAACAATCCGACGTTGCGGTAATCGGTTCCGCATCCTTCTGCCCAAATGTTGTATTGGGGCGAGATCAGGTGATGATCATGTACGGTCATGACCGTTGGGACGTGTTGGTCAGAAAGTGTGTGGAGGATCGACGGAGAGATTTGGGTGTAGATGTTATGGATGTGACACAGATCTGGTTTGGTCTCGTAGATCAGTGTCGCGAGTCGGCGGCGGGCTTGAAATGAATACAACATGCGCGCAAACGTCCGCACATGCGCATACAGACCTGCAGACGAACGTTCATTCGAACTGGTCTGCACACGGCTCACAAAGTACTTCGCATACGGCGTCTCCAAATTTTCCGGATACTCCATCGCAAACGGAAT
>JBBTSF010000016.1:8985-13985 GCA_038064815.1 Patescibacteria group bacterium | reverse complement strand
CAGATTGGAAAGCGGTTGATTACATGGTGAGCGGATACAAACCTGCGAAACAAGATGTCAATGCAGAATCAAAAGCGATCACGCTCTTCTCTAAGAAATTCGGACATCTTCCATCAAGTGATCAAGATTGGAATATCGTCGCAGCGATTGCTTACTCCGGCGCCCTCTAAATCACCACGTGAGACCCTGAGTATCAGTTGTCTCAGGGTCTCACATGCTCTCTCCTATGAGTCAAAAAAAATATTCCCTCTTGCTCATGGCGCTTGCGTTTGTTGCGTTGCCGCTCAGCGCAGGAGCCATCACCTCGTCTAGTTTTATTTTGGATCCCTCACAAAACGTGACGTCGATTCACTTGCCAATGTCCTCCGCAACATTTCGATTGGATGGATCTGTTGATCCCGTTGTGGGAAGTAGCACCTCCTCCAGTTTTAAAAATGAATCTGGAGATGCGTTTTCCTATTACTGTGGAGACGGATTTATTGATCCAGGAGAAAGCTGTGATGGAGCAGATCTCAACAGTGCAACCTGTACGACACAAGGATTTGCCGGTGGAGGAACACTTACCTGTAGCAGTTCCTGTACGTATACAACTTCCGCGTGTAACTCTGGTGGTGGTGGAGGCGGAGGCGGTGGTGGAGGCGGTGGAAGTTCAGCAGCCGTGCCTGATGCTCCCGTCGTCGATACCTCAATCAAAACTCTCGGATTCACCTACAGCAGTTCCTTCCTTCTGTTCGGAACAAACAGTTCAACCGCCACAAGCGTGAAGGTGAACAGTTCCTCAGAAGGAGTGACCTACCCAACTTCCACCTCGTGGAAAAAAACCGTTGCTCTGAGCTATAAAACGAACAAGTTGAATCTTCTTGCAAGCAACAGCTCGGGAGATTCAGCCGCCACCGTGTATGAAATTTACCGACGCCTTGTCGGAGATTTGACCCAAGACAACTCCGTGAATGACTACGATCTGAGTAAGCTGGTGAAAGTTTGGGGAGGAACAGATCGTTCAGCAGACTTCAATGTGGATGGAAACGTAAACGATTACGATTTTTCAATGATGGTTGCTCGATGGGGGACGAGCGTCTAACTTTAACCGAGCACATCTCCTCGTGATATGAAACGATTTCTTGCTTCTCTCATCCTGATCACATCAAGTGTCTTGCCATTTGCGGCTCTTGCCGCCGGCTCGGCAACGCTGGTTTTTTCTCAGCCATCCATTGATGTTGTTGCAGGAAAAATGTTCGATCTTTCCGTGAACGTTGTTCCAAATGGAGAGTCTCTGGATACCGTGCGCGCCGTTGTGGCATTTGATCCAGCGATTTTGCAAGCAGAAGCCATTTCACTCACAGGAACATTCAATCGAAACATCCCAGGAAATTTTATTGACAACAACACAGGAAAAATTTCCTGGGGTGCGTTTACCCTCGAAGGTCCCGTCAATACAACAGGTGCATTTGCGAAAATCACATTCGTTGGCAGAAAGACGGGGAAGACAACCCTCACGCTCACACCAGACTCTCATCTTATTAGCGGCGGGGAAGAGAAGGGAGATACGACAAAATTTGGTACCACAGCCGTTGCCGTGTCAGAAGCAAAACCCGCAGAGCCTGGACTCTCTGTCATCACGGTGAGTAGTTCTACACATCAAGAAGAAATCATCTGGTATCCAAAGAGTGCGGTCCAGATTGGTTGGGTGGGAGAAAATGGAAACAGTGAAATCACAAACTACCGCACCGCGTTTGATCAAACCTCTGATACAGATCCAACAACATCCGTTGCATCATCACAGACAACGGCAACATACAAAGATGTCAAAGACGGAGTGCATTACTTTCACATCAAAGGAATGCAAAAAAATGGAAAGGTGACACAGACCGTTCATCGCCGAATCAATGTCGATACCACAAAGCCAAATCCATTTGAAGTGACGATTTCAAGCGAACAACTTTTGGAAGGCGAATCTCTCTGGCTCAACTTTGCCACCACGGATGACACTTCCGGAATCGCACAATATCAAGTGGCGCTTAATGACAGCGCATTCCAAACACAAACCAGTCCGGTGGAAATTACGGATTTAAAAAAAGGAACTTACTTTGCTCGCGTTGCCGCCGTTGATTATGCGGGCAACGTCGTTTATCAGGGAAAGAGTGTCCGCGTGTATCCGCAAGGAACCAAGATCGATAGACCAGAAGGGTATCAAGAAAACGCAGAAGCAGGTGTGATTGATGCTTCCGTGCAATCTGAAAAAATTTCCACGACATCAAAACAAAATCTGTTGATAACTTTTGTCTTGGTTGTCGTTGTGGCCTCTGGTATAATTTACGCAACAAAATTTAGAAAAAAATAATTCATCATCATGATGTTAGATAACGACTGAGTGATTTGGTGACCAAAGAACAAGAAAGCAAATGCGATCTTGCGATTCTGCATTTCACACCCAACGTTTTGCAGAGACCCAACGTTATTTGTTCACCAGAATCACTAAGTATATCTACTCACATAAATTTAGTACGTTTCTAACGCACCCAAACCAAACGTATGAGAACAGCTAAAATATTTCTTTACTCGCTCGTCGCCGTCTCGATGGTGTTCTACACCCTCGCCGTCGCGCTTCTTGCAAGCCCACTCACTGCGAGTGCGGCTCAGACCATTGGTCTCCCATCTGCGATTGGATACCAAGGTCGTCTTAAAACAGCTGCAGGGCTGGCTGTCTCCGACGCCGCTCGCACCTTTACGTTTCAGTTCTGTGCAGATGCTGCCACAACGGCAGCGTGTGCCGAGCCATTGGGAGCAGTCATTTCACAATCGCTCACAACGGCAAACGGATACTTCAGCACAAGTTTGAGCACAACAGGTGTGAGTTCATACTTTGCCGTCGGTAACTTGTATCTTCAAGTGACCGTTTCCGGAGAAATCTTGAACCCAACCGTTCAAGTTTTTGCGTCTCCTTACTCCATGACGACACGTGCGGTTGAACAACTTCCTGTCGCCTCAGAGCCAGCCACAGGAGGACAAACCGGTTACGCGGGTCGTATTTACTACGATACAACAAACAATCTTTTGAAATATTATGATGCCGGTGCAGTCGCATGGGTTGCTGCAGCTGGTACTTTGAATGGGGCAACGTTGACCCTTGATAATTCTGCCGCAACAACCGTGAACATCGGAACTTCCGCTGTTGCTCGTGCAGTCACCGTTGGTTCAACAACCACAACCGCCAGCACCACCATCCGATCTGGAACGGGAGATGTTACTGTGACATCCACGGATGATCTTGTCATGACAATCACGGACGCGATCACCATCGATGGCGCTGAATTTGATGTTTCTGGAACAACAGGCGCAATCACCATCAACGATGGAGGCGATGCAGGAGCATTGACTGTTGAAGGATCTGTTTTGGATATCAACTCTCTTGACTTTGTCGCTGCTGGAACAGTGACATCTGCCGCAGGGTCTGCGCTCAACATCACTTCCGGAACAACCGGAGCTGTCACACTCGACTCTGGATCAACCGGAGCGGTGAACGTTGGTACAGGTGCTGCTGCAAAAGTGGTCTCTGTAGGAAACCTCACGGGGGCAAGTTCGCTTGCACTTAATGGGGGAACAGGTGGCATTGCCTTACTTACGGGAACAACCGGAGCTGTCTCGATTGCTTCTGGAACCACAGGAGCCGTTTCTCTCGATTCTGGAACCACAGGAGCCGTCAATGTCGGTACAGGTTCAAATGCAAAGACCGTAACTGTCGGAAACTCAACAACAACATCCGCTCTCAACCTTCTTTCAGGATCAGGCGACATGTTGCTTGATGCAGATGCTGTTACTGGTTCAGATATTTCTCTTGATGCATACGATGCAACAAATAACACAACAGGTATTGTCACGTTGGATGGTGCTGCCGTTCAAATCAACACATTCGGATCCATTGCGGGACTTGGAAATGCTGGGTTTGATGTGAACGTCGGTTCAAGCGGAACTTTGTCTCTTGCAACCACAAACGGAGCTGTCTCCCTCAGTGGTGGCGGTGCGTCCGGTTCGATTGACCTTACAAGCGCACAGAGCTCCATCTCAATCGATACTCAAACAGCAAGTACCTCTATCAGTATTGGAACATCGAACGTGACTCGAACCATTAACTTGGGTACGGGAACCGGAGCCGACACCTTCAATATTGGTGCAGGTGCAGACCTTTTCAACTTTGTTTCTACCTCTGCTGGAAGTGACTCTTTTAACTTCTCTGCAGCAAACACCACAAGCGATGCGTTTGATGTAGATGCAACGTCGCTCACCACAGGTGATGTCTTTGATATTACCTACGCTGGCACAACAGGCGCCGCTATTCGTGTCACAGATGCTTCAAGTGATGACGCAAACGACATGGTGTTTCTGAACAACACCGATGCAACCGTCACGGCACAAACCTACTTGATCCGCGGACAATACGCAGACACAGGTGACGCCAACGCTGACTTCCTCTTGTTTGAGGATGCAGGTGGAACCGATCAATTCGTGGTCGGACAAGATGGCGACGTTACAATTACGGGTGTCGCTGAAGGCACAGCTGCTCTTACACTGACAACAGGTGACATTACTGTCTCAGACGGAGATGTGACTGTCTCTGCTGGTGACTTCGCTGTTTCTGCTGGTTCTGTGGGTGTAACAGGTGATGATACAACCAACGATGTGTTCGGCATTAACGGCAACACCCTGACGACTGGTCAGGCTCTGGTGCTCACCTACGACGCTTCAACACACTTATCCGGAAACGTCTTCGAAATTTCTGATAACGATGCAGGTGTTGACTTCGCTGTCGCAGAAGATGGCGCAACAACCATTACAGGATCCGCAGAAGGAACCGCTGCTCTGACGCTGACAGCAGGTGACCTCGTCATCACTGACGGAGACTTTTCCATCGCAGGTGGTGAGCTCTTGATTGGCAACGGTACTGTTGGAGCACCAGCTCTTGCATTCTCAAGTGACCAAGACACCGGTATTTACCGCATTGG
>JBBTSF010000016.1:5541-8885 GCA_038064815.1 Patescibacteria group bacterium | reverse complement strand
ATGACCGCCACCGCAGGCTCTGTCATACTCGCTGCTACAGACGCAGCAAACGCTGGGAATGACAGTGTTGTCTTATCTGCCGGTGATGCTGCTCCAAGCGCAGCTGAGGATGGAGATGACGTCGCGATTGAAGCAGAAGACGATGTGATTCTTACCGCACTTGGTACAATCAGTATTAACAGTAACAACACAGCCAATACGGTCACCATCGCCACGGGTGCACAGGCAAAGACCCTTACGATGGGTTCGACAGCTGGTGCCTCGGGTACCACCATCTCCGGAGGATCGAGTGACATTGCATTAAACTCTGCAGACCAGCTCTTCATGGATGCGGGGACAAACTTTTCACTTGATGGAATTGGTGCATCGTCAAACGTCACGTTGACGGCTGACGGTGCTGCTGACGACCTCACAATTTCTCTTGCTGGTGCCTTCGATGCGTCCCTGGTTCTTGCATCTGCGGGAACCGGAGCAGATGCTCTTTCCCTTTCCGCTTCTGCTGGAGGATTGACTATCGATTCTTCCGCAGCGCTTGAACTCAACTCTTCCGCAGGAGCCATTAACATCGGAAACGATGCGGTTGCTCAGGCGATTAACGTCGGTACAGGTGCTGCTGCACGAACACTAACTATCGGAAACGCCACAACAACCACAGGAATTAACTTCGACACAGGTACCAACGGTTTTGATGTAGACCTGCTCGGTGTTGCAAATTTTGATGGGGAATTGGTGGTTATCGGTGGAACAGCCGACGGCGACCTCGCCGTTGACGATGGCGACCTCTACGTTGTCGATAGATTCGAAGTCGATAGCGCAGCTCGTTTTGACGGATCCGTTAGCTTCTTCAATTCAATTGCCATGCTAAGTGACTTGGACTTTACTCTCGCTGCCGCAGAAAACATCGCAATTGTCTCTGATCCTGCCGCTGACGTCGCTGTGACAACCTTCTCTTTGTCTGTTGATGGAGAGGATACAATTGCTGGCGGTGATGTGAGCCAGTACGGAATGCGTTTATTCAACGCCTCTAACGGTGCAGACGTTGATGAAGCTGCCGACGCACTCCTTGTGCTCGACAACGAAGACGCCAACGATCCAATCAACTTCGGTATCGATTTTGATCTCACTGGTGCAGGCGGATTCACTTTCGATATTAGCTTGCAAAACGCAGAAACGATTGATAACGCCACAAACGGCACAATTACGTTAACTGCTCCAACAACGTTGCTTTCCGGTGATCTCACAGTTACCGGTGGAGACATCAATGCTGCGGGTGAAGCAGCTTCCTGGACTATTATTGACAACACCGCTTCCGCCTTCACACTTGAAGATGGGACAGGTGGTGCAGATTTCATCGCGATTACAACAACAAACGGTTCCGAAACAATGGCATTTGGTCATAGTACTGTCGATTCAATCACTCTGACGACAGACAACGACGCGGCAACGGATGTCTCTATTGCAGGTGGGTTGACTGTAACTCCTGCTTCTAACGTTGCTGGATTGAGTGTCAACTCGGAAGCAACAACGGCAAACGTGGTCGATTTGACCTACGAAAATACATCAGGAACAATCATGGACATCTCTTCTGACACCGTGACTCTTTCCGCTGCTCTTGTTGGGCTCACGATTGATCTTCAAACAAACGTCTCAGCAGGAAGTGAGGCTTTTGCCCACAAAGGAATTCAGGTTTTGACACCTGCAATTACTGACTCGACGGATACCAATGACACGGATTCAGTTATGGGAATCTCGGTTACTGGTGGTGCTATCGAATTAAATGATACTACAGCAAACACCATCTATTCTGGCTTGGGAGTGACAACACCTAACATTACTCTCACAGCTGGTGCTTCTTTGATGGCGATTGGAAGCTCTGTTGCAAACGGAAGTATCACAACTGGTGGTACACAAGCTGGTTTCCATATGCAGGGAACAGGTGTAGGAGCTGGATTCCTCTACGGTTTCAACGCGGCTACACTTACAGGTGGTGCGGGTTCAGAGTATGCAATGAACATCGCCGCTGGTTGGGATACGGATATTAACGCTGTCACTTCTTTGGATATCGGTATTGCTGGAACAAACGAGCTCTATCTTGATGGCAACGACTTCTCACCTGCTTCAGACAACGACATGGATCTTGGTACCACCGCTCTTGGATGGAACAACATGCACATGGACTCAGGTGCGGTCATTAACTTTGAAAGTGGACAGGTCACCTTGACCCAATCCGGTGCAGACACCCTCACACTCGCGGGTGCTGCTGATGGGACAGATCTTCTTGTGCTCACAGCCGGCGACATTCTTGTCTCAGATGGAGAACTTACACTCTCTGGCGGTGACATGGACATCACTCTTGATGCAGACGCAGACGCAAGTATCACACGCTCTGATGTCACAGCGGCTTCTTCTGAAGAAGGTTTAGAGATTAACTTCAGTGTTGCTGCTGCCGGAGGAGATGGAAACGATCAGTACCGTGCATTGGTTTTGGATGTAGCCAGCGGTGACCATGCTAACAACTCAGATTCGACAATTGCTCTCGCAATCGACGACCTTGCGTCTGCAGATGCTGAGGGACTTGAGTTAGCGATCACGATTGGAACACAATGGGACTACGGAATGCTGCTTTCTGATGACGTGGGTATCGCATTTGGAAGTCAAGGACCTTCAGACATGGTGTGGGAGACAGCTGATGCGAACGCAAATGCATTGGTAGTGGGCCTTCCAGAAGGTGATGCAACAGATGTAACGGTTTTCGTTATCGGTGATAGTACATCGAGAAATGCAGACTTGGGCTTCTTCAATGGAATCACAGACACAACTCTCGCTCTTGTCTCTGATGATGTGAGTGCCTACGCTAGCTTTACGGTGGCTGATTCCGGCAACCTCACAATCGAGACCTCAGACGCTGCTTCAGATATCTCGATGACTCCGGTTGACGATTTGTTGCTTGTTCCAGGCGATGACGTTAATTTGACACTTGTTGCAGCAGGTAACCTCGTGATTGATGGTGCAACAACGGCAAGCACCGCTGGTGTTTCTGGTGCGGTAGAACTTAACGTGACTTCCTCCACAAACTTAAACCGAGCCTTGGATATCGATGCAATCCACACCTCAACAGGAGCAACGAGTTCCTTTGCAGCCGACTTTTCATGGAATTCATCGGCTGTTGTGACGGGTGCGGCAAGTCAACTTGGTTACGGTCTTAAGAGTACTGCGACAAAAACAGGTGCAGATGATTCAAACGGAACATCTACACTTTACGGAGTATTCAGTGAAGCAACCAACACAGGACGAACGGATACAGGAACAGTGAACACCTATGGTGCATGGTTTGATGCAACAGG
>JBBTSF010000016.1:0-5441 GCA_038064815.1 Patescibacteria group bacterium | reverse complement strand
GTGGCAGAAAATGGTTCTATCGCGATTGGTGACTTCGTCGCAACTTCTTCAACTCCAGGAAAAGCCATGAAAGCAACAGTGGCTGGACGTGTCATTGGAATGGCACTTGAAAACTGGAACGGAGAAAAAGACACAGTCATGGTGCAGGTTCTCAACACTTGGTACCAACCAGCCACCTCTCAGGCAAGTGCATTGCAAGGTGGTTCAACCGCACTGACAAATCTCTCGGGTGATGTCTCTCTTGCAAACGCAACCTTCTCTGGTTCTGTCACCGTCGCTGAGCACCTCTATGGTTCTCACGATATGGCAGGCCGAGTCCGATTGGCTTCTGGAAAAGACACGGTGAAAGTGGTCTTTGAAAAGCCTTTTGCAGAGGGATCCACACCAATCATTACCTTCAGCTCTCGAAACAATTCTGATTCTGCGCAGGGTGCATGGGTGAGTGATGAAAGTGTCACTGGATTTACCATCAACCGTTCCAACTCCGGTGCTCAAGTCGAGTTCAACTGGATTGCGATCGGTGTGAATGATGCTCAGGTCACTGTTTCTGATGACAACTCTGAAGGAACAGCCGTTTCCGTAAATGATTCAAACGGCCCTGCAGCACCAGCGCCAGTCGCTCCTGCTCCTGAGACTGCTCCTGAAGTAAGCCCAGAAGGGGACTCAACTCAGGAGGAGGCTCCAGCAGAAGAGGAGGTTTCCACTCCAACAGAAGAGCCTTCTGACAGCAGTGAACCTGTTGCTCCAGAAGCTCCTGTAGAAGAAGCGCCTGTGACTGAGTCAGCAGAATAACGAAGATAAAAAGACAGAGCCAATGCTCTGTCTTTTGTTTTATGTCGTTGAAAAGTTCCCCACAGAAGCAACTTGTCATGCCTTTTTGCGTCCTGTAAGATAAGCAGCATATTTACCTTAAATGTTGAGCTATGGCGATTGAATCGAAGATGTCGCGCGGGCCAATCGGTCGACCTCTGGGTCAGCCTGAGGAAAAGAAAAAAAACGTAAATGTGTGGATCTGGGTGATTGTCATTTTGGCAATTCTCATCGGTGGATTCATCTGGTGGTATAAGACACAAACTGCTCCAGGTCCTGGATCCGGTGCAACGATGAGTGAGCCGATCAAAGAAGGGGAGTATCACGCTGTTTTTCTCGACAATGGACAGGTCTACTTTGGAAAATTGAAAACAGGCGGCGGTGATTTTTTCCAGCTGACGGATGTCTTCTATCTCCAAGCGGGAACAGGACAGTTGGATCAAGGAACAAATTTATCTCTCACAAAACTTGGGAACGAAGCGCATGGGCCGCAGGATAAAATGGAGATAAACAAAGAACACGTCCTTTTCTATGAAGCGATGAAATCAGAGAGTAAGGTTGCACAAGCGATTCAAGCCTATAAAACAAAGAAACCATAATTCTCACGATCTCCCTTATGTCTACAAGTCTTCCTGGAGGAACGACAGGTCTGTTTCAAAAGTTGACCACATGGTCGGTCACCGCTCTCTTTTTTCTTATTCCACTCTTCTTTCTTCCATGGACCACAAGTGTTCTTGAACAAAGCAAGCAACTCCTTCTTGTCGTTTTGGCAATCGTCGCGCTTGTTGCCTGGCTCGGTCAGATGGTCACCAGTAAACATCTTTCATTTCGATCCGGCTGGTTAAACGTCCTTCCGATCGGATTCTTACTTGCTGTCCTCGTTTCTGCTGCAACATCCTTTTCTGGATACCAGTCCTGGGTCGGACAAGCGTCACAGGAATACGCGAGTTTTCTTTCGATGGCAATGTACGTCATTTTGTTTTACACACTCGCGAACAACGCAGGAGCCGTGCAAACACAACGCAATATCCTTTTTGCCGTTTTGCTCTCTGCAGCCCTCACCGGTTTAGTTGCACTTTTGGGAATGTTTAATCTCGTGCATCTCCCATTTGATTTTGCACAATCACGAGGATTCAGCACGGTTGGAACAATCAACGGTCTGATCACATTCCTCACAACGGTCATGTTCATGGGTTTGGCGATGTGGCTTGTTTCTCAGCAGGGAAGAGATCGCGTGATTCCAATCGGTGGTCAAGGAATGTTTTTGCGCGCACTGATTCTCATTGTCACCGTGGTGAACCTTGTCGCCTTAGTCGCGATCGACTTTTCTATCTTCTGGATTATTAATATTTTCGGTGTCTTACTTCTCGCTGCATTTGGATTTATTCAGTCGCAAGAGTTTCCAAATCCAAAGCGATTTGCGCTCCCTCTTCTTGTCTTGCTCGTTTCCGTTCTCCTTCTTTTTCTTCCAACTCCTCTTCGTTTACCCCTTCCTGTGGTGGTCTCCCCAAGTTACGGAGCCAGCTGGGGAATCACGCAAGCTGCACTTGGCAGTAACTCGGGCAATATGTTGTTTGGAACAGGTCCGGGAACATACGCCTATGATTATCTCGCGTTCAAACCGGCAACCGTCAATGCATCTCAATTCTGGTCCGTTCGTTTCGATCGCGCCAAATCGGATTTGATGACAACACTCGCGACACTTGGAATTGTCGGGACAGCGCTCTGGCTTGCACTTATGGTTTGGATCGCAGTGAAAGCTGTGAGTCGTTTGATCTTTGAACGTGATCACGAAGAATGGAAAATGACGTACGTCTTGTTTGTCGGATGGGCTGTTTTGCTCCTGACCCATCTTCTGTACTCCTCAAACCTCACCATGCAATTTTTGTTCTGGGGACTCACAGGACTTCTCGCCTCTCAGGTGATGGTCAAGTCCTGGACCACCGATTTTGGTCGTTCACCAAAACTCGGTTTGGCCGTCTCATTTGCATTCGTGGTCGTTGCGGTTGGAGTGCTCGGATCTCTTTTTGTGACAGGTCAGCGCTATGCCGCGGAAGTTGCCTTTGCACAGGCGGTAAAAACAGATCGCGCCAGTGGTTCTGTAGATGAGATTGTTCAACACTTGAATCAAGCAGTTCGTTTCAACAGTTTGAGTGACGTGTATTATCGCAATCTTGCCGCAGCGCAACTCGTTCAAGCGCGACAAAAAATTGCGGCCGCTGGGGGAAAAGAACTCACGGCAGAACAAACACAAGAAGTCAGTGCGATTGTGAATGCGGCTGTGGCTTCTGCTGCACGTGCGACAACCATTGAACCAAACTCTGTCTTAAACTGGTCTTTGCGAGGTGCGGTCTATCGCGATCTGATGAGTTTTGCCCAGGGCGCAGAAGATCTTGCTTCCCAAATGTTCTTAAATACCGTTCGTCTTGAACCAAACAATCCATCACACCGCGTCGAATTGGCACGTGTGTACATCACGGTTGCGGATCGTGCACGATCTCTCAAGGTCGCAGAGGATAAAGAACTTGCAAAAACTGCAACCGAACAGGAAGCCAACTTACTGAAAACCGCAGAACAAACACTCACAAGCGCCATTCAATTAAAGAGTGATTATCTCGTGGCACACTATTACCTTGCGGCTGTCTATGAGCGTCAGGGACGATTGGAAGAAGCCGCGACACGTCTTGCGGCGATTCGAAATAAGAACCAAGCAGACATCGGAGTTGCCTTTCAGCTTTCTCAACTCTTGATTCGTTTGCAACGCTACGATCTTGCAACCAAAGAACTTGAGCGAATCGTTGGTATCAACGCAGAACATTCAAACGCCCTTTGGTACTTAGCTTCCATGTATGAAATCGGCAAGAAGCCTCAGGAAGCCACAAAACTTGTTCAAAAAGTTGTGGAATTAAATCCAAACAACAAAGCCGCCCAGACACGATTAGAACGATTGCAGAAGGGAGAAGTCACCACGTCCGTTCCTGAGCCTATTCAGCCAGGGCAGGAATCCGTGACAGATGTTCCAAAAGGCGAGGTTGTAGAAGAATCTGAAGACACAGCCGTTGAGCCTAAGGAAACAGAATAAATAAAAAAGAACGGTTCATCTGAACCGTTCTTTTTTATTCTCACACCTCACTTTTTGAGTTGTGTCTTCAAATGTTCAATAAGTTCTTTTTCAACCTGCACGATACTTTTTTTGATGAAGCACAAGCGTACTTCTTCTCTGACTCCCGCGGCATTGAATTTTGCACACAGCGCAATGGCATCCAGTGGTCGCTCTGCGCGAATAATGGCACAAATATTCTGCTCCGTATTTTCGTACAGAAGCACGATCACGCGTGCGTCCGGTGAACTGGCGATGAGTTCATCGATGACGTCTGGCAAATCTTTATCTTCTGCCGAAGCATGCAAAAAATCTTGTTGTGAAAGCATGGTCCAGACAATCTTCGTTTCCTCGTCCGCTTTCAAGCGAGCAAGAGCACGACCCCAGAGTCGGAGTGTTGAAATGCTGCGTGTCCGATACAAATGTTGCACGATCTGATCACGCTTGGCGCCTTTTGCAATGAGCTTGCTTGCGGTCTGTAATGTTTTTGGCGTGACGATATTTGTTTGAAAGCTTTTTGTTTTGGCAATCATGCCTGTCAGAAAGGCGGTGGCAATTTCTTCATCGAGGAGTCCTGTATCAATGGACTCAACCAAATCATGACAGACTTCGCCACAGGCTGAAGCGGTGAGATCGACCACATTGATTTGGCCGTAGTGTTCATTTTCAGGGGAGTGATCGATGTTGATGACTGGAGTTCGATAGAAGAAATCTGGATTTTCTGAATAGAGATGCGCACAGGATTCGTAATCAGGAGATCCGATGCAGATGATGAGGTCAAAGCGATATCCCGAAGAGGTTGTGCGTACATCCTTTTCACTCCAGAATCCTTTTTTCGGAGAAAGAGAAACGTACAAACGATCACCCTTTATTTCGTAGGATAGCTCATCAACTTTTGTTTTAGATGCATCGAGTTCAATGACAAAGCGTTGAAGATTTTCTAGACGTTGAACAATGTCCTCGTGTCCAGAAATGAATTTTAGATTCTTTGAAGGCTTCCCATCCGCTGCGGCAATCACCGATTTTTTTTCAAGTTTATCTAAGACTTTTGCGAGTCCAAGCGCAGACGCATATTGATCTGCACCAGCGCCAGACGGAATACAAATAAGCGGGTGAGTACTCCGCTTGATCGCTTCAAACACCTGTTGTGATTCACGAAGGGCCATGCTTGTGAAAGAAGAAAAATAAATGAGGGTGAGTTTTAGACAAGCATGGGAATAGAGGATATTACCGTGTGTTTTGAGGTGCGTCAAGAGATTCGATATAGGAAATAAAAAAGCCTCCACTGTGTGGGAGGCGAGAGAAACTAGAGCCCGAGGCCGAAAAAAACGTACGTAGAGCCGGCGTGATCTCCCGAGAGACCGTTCTGATATGCCCCGATGACCAGATCGTTCACCTGATCTCCGTTGAGGTCTCCTGCGATACTCACACTGACGCCGGATTCATCACCGACCTTCTCACCCGTGAGCTTCACGTTCGCACCCGAGAGACTGAACGTCCCCGCCGTGAGTGGTCCGAACAGGACGTAGGT
>JBBTSF010000015.1:0-2237 GCA_038064815.1 Patescibacteria group bacterium | reverse complement strand
TTAAAGCCAAGGAAAGGATTCTTGGGGCAATGGGATTTGGCGGGGCAGCTTGGAAAGTGGCGCCACGGGACATTTTTCTCGGTTGGACGCCCGAAGAAAGAGAATCGCGCCTTCATCTCATCGTTAACCAGACAAGATTTCTCATTCTCCCATGGATACGTTGCCAAAACTTAGCCACGAAATCCTTGGCACTGGCAAGGCATCGGATTGGAGATGATTGGGAGCAACGGTATGGGTATCGCCCGGTTCTCTTGGAAACTTTCGTTGATACCACACGCTTTCGAGGCACCTGCTATAAGGCCGACAATTGGATTCATGTCGGATTTACACAGGGCCGAAGCCGCATGGACCGATATCATGCGAACGACCAGCCTGTAAAAAGTATCTGGCTCTTACCTCTTCAATCTGATTTTCGAAAGCATCTCTCGGATCGGCGGATGGAGTAACGCAACAGTGGAGGCCACAAGAATTGATCTTACTCTGGATGAACTCAGAAAGATTGGCGATCGACTCTACCAAAATACGCTCGATCCGGGTGATTACCTCGTCCTGAGAGGAATTCTTTTAGAGCGCATCGAGAAAGAGGAAAAGAAGATTGAAAGAGCGATCAACCGGCTGCGCAACCTGGAATCGCAAAATTCCACGGAACAGGAAATCACGTCGGACCAGAGCCGGTCCTCATCGGAGTCCGTCCCTCCCCCTTCGGCAGGGCCTGCGGACATATCTTCACAGCAGGGTCAAGATAACCCCGCACCAAAACCAGATCCGAAACCAAAAGGGCATGGAAGAAACGGTGCCTCCGCCTACATCAACGCACAGCACTTCTTCCATAAACTTGTCGCTGGGATTATCGGATCGCTGTGTACCTGTGGCGCTGGTCGTATGCGCCGCTATCGGGAGAAAATTATTGTTCGTATCGTGGGACAGCCCTTATTTCGGGCAGAGGTCCACCATTTCGAACAGGCCATTTGCAGAATATGCGAAAGAATCGTCACCGCCGAAGCCCCGGCCCACATCCAGGATGGCATCGGATCGAGCTATATCCAGTACGCGCCCTCCGCCTGCGCAATGCTCATTGTCATGCACTATTTTGGCGCTTTGCCTTTCAAGCGCATCGAACTCCTGCAGGGTGGCTGGGGGGTCCCATTTCCAGATGCAAACCAATGGCCGGTCGTAAATATATCCGATGATCATCTTTCTCCGGCCCACAAAGCGCTTGAGCTGTATGCGATGCGAGAGGCCACCAACTTCGGAATCGATGATACCGGATCTATGGTGATTTCCGTCATGCGCGGAATCAAAACCCAGCTTGAGGAACTGAAACGACTTGGCAAATCAACGGAAGATGTGAGAACCGGCATCAACGCTACCGCCGTATTCCTTGAGACGCCCAAGGGAATAGTCATCCTTTATTATACGGGACTCCATCACGCCGGAGAAATTCTCGACCAACTCATGAAATATCGAGAGTCAAAGGGCAGGCCGCTACTCGTGAAAGTGACTGACGCTGCATCCAAGAATTTTGATCACGGCCAGAGAGATCTTTTAATCGAAGCAGTCTGTAACGCGCATTGTTTTCTCAAGTTCCAGGCAATTAAAGGCGCCCATCCCGCTCAGTACGCCATCGCGGGTGAGGTCTACAAAAAGGTCTTCGATAACGACGATATTGCAAAAAAAGTGGGTATGACTCCGGAACAGAGAATGGAATATCACAAGACCCATTCCAAGCCCCTGATGGAAAAGCTCAAAACCATGTGCGCCAACCTCGTAGCAAACCGGCTCGTGGAGCCCAATTCAAAGCTTTGGGAACCCGTAAACTTCGTCATCAATCAGTGGCCGCGCCTCACAAAATTCTATGAGTTTCCCAATGTGCCGCTCCATACCAACCTGGTCGAACAGGCTCTCATCATGCATACTCGATATCTCGGCAGCTCCTTCAATTACCAAACAGACACCGGCTCCGAAGTCGGTGACCACCACATGTCGCTCATCGCCACGGCTAAGGCGAATGGCAGAGAGCCTGTCGGGTACCTCGAATACTGCCTAAAGAACCGTGATGATTTACGGAAGAATCCGGAGAAATATCTACCGTGGAATTGTCCGGAAAAATTCACGTTCAACTCCCAGCACAAGCCACCAGAACCAATCAACCAACCGCCCTGACTTAGCTTTATCCAATCGCTAACGCGTCACCTACAGGACTGAATTGTACCAGGCACATTTGCCGGAACGGTAGC
>JBBTSF010000014.1:0-5168 GCA_038064815.1 Patescibacteria group bacterium | reverse complement strand
CGGCGGCGTTGTCTGACGCACTGCGCATCGCCATCATGCGGGCTGAGTGTTCAGACGCCGCAGATTCCAGAACCGCTTGATACACCATGGTTTCGATGAGGCGTGGGAGCATGCGGTCGAGAACGGCGCGTGGGTCTGGTTCGAAGGTGTGCTCGATCGTCGACTTAAGAACAGACTCGTCTGATCCTCCTGCTACGTCTGTATTGGCAAGCGTGAGAAGAGGTTTACCCAACGGGAGTAATTCCAGGACCAACGGCTTTTGATTGATCGCGCTAATGAAATCTGTGTAGGCAAGAAGAACTTTGTCATAGCCACCAGAGACAAACTCGCTGATGACCAACCGTCCGATGGGAAGCGCTTCTTCAAATTTTGTATTGTTCGTAATTCCCGTGAAGCTTGCAAGGATTGGGAGTTTTGCTCGACGCATAGCGTCCGCTCCGCGCTTTCCAACACAGATCGTCTGGATCTCCACCTCACTTCCTAACTCTTTCACTTCTTTCATCACGGCTTTGAGAAGATTCGAGTTGTATCCCCCCGCAAGACCACGATCTGATGACATCACCAAGAGAAGAACTTTTTTTGTGATGGCACTGTGTCGCAGTAATGGATGCAGACTCGTATCAATTTTTTCTCCGATCGATAAAACGGTTTCCCAAGCGAGTTTGGAATACGGCCGCGTACCTAAAACGGCACTGACCGCTTTGCGCATCTTACTTGCCGCCACGAGTTCCATGGCTTTGGTAATTTTGCGCGTATTGGTCACCGACTTGATACGCCGTTTAATTGATCGGGTTTGCACCGCCACAAAATATTACTTAAACGTTGCATTAAAATCTCCGAGATTCTTTTTCATCATGCCTTCAATGTCTTCGCTCAATGCTTTTTCTGTTTGAAGTTTTTCAAGCGTTGCGGCTCCGGAGGACAACATGTATGTCGTGAACGCTTTTTCCCATTCAACCACACGATCCACACCAAAGCTGTCGAGGTATCCGTTCGTGACGGCGTAAAGCACCACGACCTGTTGTTCAAATGGCATTGGTTGATATTGTCGTTGTTTCAAAATTTCTGTCGTGCGGCGACCACGCTCGATTTGCTGGCGGGTTTGTGGATCCAAGTCTGTGGCAAATTGGGCGAACGCTTCAAGCTCACGAAACTGCGCGAGTTCCAAGCGCAACTTCCCTGCCACTTTTTTCATCGCCTTCGTTTGCGCCGCAGATCCCACACGAGAAACAGAAAGTCCCACGTTGAGCGCTGGGCGAATTCCGCGATAGAACAAATCGGTTTCAAGATAGATCTGACCATCGGTAATCGAAATCACGTTGGTTGGAATGTAAGCAGAAACGTCTCCCGCTTGGGTTTCGATGATTGGAAGTGCAGTGAGCGATCCGCCACCGTTGTCTTCATTAAGTCGCGCCGCACGCTCGAGCAAACGAGAGTGCAAGTAAAACACATCTCCTGGATACGCCTCACGACCTGGTGGACGTCGAAGCAACAAAGAAATTTCACGATAGGCCCAGGCTTGTTTGGAAAGGTCGTCGTAAATCACGAGCGCATCTTCTCCTTTTTCCATGAAGTACTCACCGATCGTACAGCCAGAAAATGGGGCGATGTAAGAAAGTGCAGCTGGATCAGATGCTCCGGCAACCACAACGGTTGTGTATTCCATCGCTCCTGCTTCTTCAAGCTTGGCAACGATCTTCGCGATCTTGGATTCTTTCTGACCAATCGCGACGTAAATACATTTCACGTTCTGTCCTTTTTGGTTGATGATCGTATCAACGGCAATCGCGGTCTTTCCGGTTTGACGGTCACCAATAATCAATTCGCGTTGTCCACGACCAATTGGAATAAGCGCATCAATCGCCTTGATTCCTGTTTGAAGAGGAACACCGACGGATTTGCGTGTCATGACGCCTGGAGCCACTTTTTCAATCGGAACGAATTTCTTTGCGTTGAGTTTTCCTTTTCCGTCGATTGGATTTCCCAATGGATCAAGCACACGTCCAAGCACTTCATCCGAAATCGGAATCGAAAGAATACGACCGGTTGTTTTCACCGTGTCGCCTTCTTTGATCTTGGACGAATCACCAAGAATGATGGCGCCAACGCCGTTTTCTTCCAGGTTGAGCACCACACCGAATTCTCCGTTTGTAAATTCAAGCATTTCGGAAGCTTTGGCTTGGGTGAGTCCGGACATGCGGGCGGTTCCGTCTCCAACGGCAACCACGGTTCCGACTTGTTCCTCTTTTGCTTCGAGGTGAAATTTTTCGAGTGATTTTTTCAATGACTCGATGATGTCTTTTTTGCTCGTCATATGCTAGTTGAGAAGAGTCGTCTTTAAATTCTGCAGCGCGCCTGAGAGAGATCCGTCGATAATGCGATCGTCGATGCGAATGCGAGCGCCGCCGATCAGTTCTGGATCAATCACCTGTTTCACTTCTGCGCCTTGTGCAATCGCTTCGAGTTTTTTGAGAATCTCTGCTTTGAGTGGATGAACCGTTTCAACCGTGATCGTTGCGGCACCGAATCGTTCTTTCCAGACCTGCTCGATCGTTTGGGCAAGATCTCGCACACGATGAAGTTGTCCTTGCGAGGCGAGCAGATGGACAAGTGCGTCGGTTGCCACTTGGACATCTTCTTTCTGCGCCAGATCGACGAGCGTCTCGGCTAATTGTTTATTCGTGTATCGCACAAAATTATTTGCTCATGCGTTCAACAACGTCTTGCGCAATTTTTTGGGAACTCTTTTCATCAACCGATTCTGCCAAAATTTTCTTCGCAGCGGCCATCGCCATTTCGACAATGTCCGTTTTTGCTTCGCGAAGCATCGCCACTTTTTCCGCCTGAAGCTGATCTTTGCCGCTCGCAATAATCTTCTGAACCTCTTCCTTGGCGTGTGTGGTGAGTTTGATTTTTTGTGCTTCTGCTTCTTCACGCGTCTTTTCCAAAAGAGAGGCGGCTTCAGACTTGGCTTCGGTAATCAATTTCCCCTGCTCGATCTGCGTTGCTTCTAAACGCGCTTCAATTTCTTTTGAATCGTTCATGCTCTTTTCGATGCGGGCAGAGCGTTCATCCAACAATTTCACGAGTGGTTTGTAGGCCGCCTTCCACAACACCAACAGCACGATCACAAAGTTGATGAGTTGGGCGATAAAAATCTTGGCGTTGATTCCAAGCATGCCAAGGCCGCCAGTGGCTTCCACCGCTTTTACGGTTTCGTGTGCAGTTGTGGTGATAGGTTCGGACATAATTTTTGGATAACATCTCACCCCAGTTCCCACACGCGTAGGAACTGAACGTGAATCGTCATCTGATTAGAGAGTGAAGGCGACTACGAGCGAGTAGATGGCGATGGCTTCTGCGAAGGCCATTCCGAGCAACATTGGGACGAAGAGCTTTCCGGTTGCTTCTGGGTTGCGACCGATGGCTTCCATGGCTTTTGCGCCAATAATTCCAATGGCGAGCGCTGGAGCAATACTTCCAACTCCCATAACGAGTGCTTTTGCGAAGGTGATCATTGATTCTGGAGACATAAATTTAGGGACGAGGGTTTAGGGGTTAGGGATTAGATAAATAATTAATGAGCTGCTGCGGGGGACGCGTGTCCTTCTTCTTCGTGTCCGTGATCGGACGTGGCGACGACGAGGTACGCGAGTGTCAGCATGGCGAACACGGTTGCTTGCACGGCGCCGACCAGGATTTCGAGAAACATGAACGGAATCGGGAGCACATACGCGAGCAGGCCAAGCATGACCGTCACGAGCACTTCCCCAGCGAAAATGTTTCCGAACAAACGAAGAGAAAGAGAAACGACCTTTGCCACTTCACCAATGATTTCGAGAAGCCCGATTCCAAACTCGATCACGGCGACGAAGATGGCGATGGGACCTTTCTTGAACGCACGCAGAATTCCACGCAGGTTGATGAATTTACTGAAGTGATTCATCGGACCAATAGCCATCAAGGCCATCACGTGCGAGGCGACGATCGCGAACACGGCAATGGCGAGCGTGAGGTTCAAATCACTTGCCGCGGGCCGCAGAAGTGGAATGAGCTCAATCTTGCCATGCATTTCACCCCACACTCCAATCGAACCGGTTCCTGGCAACAAACCAATCCAATTAGAAAAGAGGATGAAAAGAAAGATCGTTCCGACAATCGGCAAAAATTGACGAGCTTTCTTTTTATCCCCTGTGACTTTTTCCACTTCATTGAGCAGAAACTCCACGATGCCTTCTGCGACATTTTGAAATCCTTTTGGAATGAGCGCCGTGCGACGACGAATCAATAATCCGATAATGACAAAAAAGACAACGGCAATCCATGCATTAATCATGGAATTGGTGATCGGAAATGTTCCAATGTGATAGACCGCTTCCGCGGCAACCGGTGGCAGAGCAAGACTCATAGTTTCTTATTAAGATCATCAAGTTCAACCTTGTATTCTTTTGCTTTTTTGACGAACAGGATTCCTGTGGACAAAAACGCCAACAGAAGCAGCAAGATGACGTATCGCGGAGCGGTGTGAAAACGCGTATCCAACCACTTTCCTCCCAGTGCAGCGAGCACCGCTGGAACCGCAGTGATTCCAGTAAAATCAAAGAAAATTTTGAAGGCGAGCCTGTAGTAGGCGCTATCTTTGTCCATTTGAATCAGTGAGATAAATGAAACGCGGATAGTATAGGAATTTTTTCGGAAAAGGTCAATGTAAGTTTGAAATGGGGCCTTCTAGATTGTCATCCGGACAGACAATAAAAAAACGGCGGTGGAAGATCCACACACCGTTGAGATGTGACGCGTCGCGCGGAGGCGATGCGTCGTCTAGCCCTCGACCGCCTCGACCGCGGACGTGGGCGGCTTGCGCGCAGCGCGACCCTTCTTACGCTGCGACGCAGGTTCGGACTCGGACTCGGGCGCGTCCAGGGGCTTCGCACCCTCCTGGGACGCCGCGAGCGCCGCCTCGTCGTCGCTCACCGGGGCGGTGACGACGGGCTCGGGGGCCTGCTCGGCGGGCGGCTCCGCGGGGAGCTGCTCGGCCGCGTCGGGCTCCTTGCTGGCCGGCTCCGAGGGCTCCGCGCTGGGCGCGGGCTCGGAGACGTCCGTCGGCGCCGGGGGCGCGTCCGACGTGCTGGCCTCCGCGGGAGCGGCGACCACGACGACCGGGTCGG
>JBBTSF010000013.1:0-2778 GCA_038064815.1 Patescibacteria group bacterium | reverse complement strand
GGCCGAAGCTCGATGAGATACTTCGTCATCCCATCTCCATTCAACTGAAACAATCCCATCGTCTGCCCTTTTGCAAGAAGCTCGAATGTTTTTTTATCATCGACGGCAACACGTTCAATATCGATTTCTATTCCCTTCACTTTTCTCACCAGCGCAACCGCATCTCCCAAAATCGAAAGGTTTCGAATTCCAAGAAAATCCATTTTGACCAATCCTGCGGACTCAACCGATTTCATTTCATACTGCGTGATCATTTTTCCTTCGCGTGTATCGATTTGCAGTGGGGTGAAATCGGTGAGAGCGGATGGCGCGATCACCACACCAGCTGCGTGAATAGACACGTGACGCGCACAGCCTTCGATACGACGTGCGAGATCGATCATACGGCGTACATTCGCATCGGAATCGTATTTCTTTTTCAAATCTGGAGCTTCGTTGAGTGCACGTTCAAGCGACATCGGAAATCCCTGCGAACCCATTGGCACGAGTTTTGCAATCTCGTCCACCATCGCGTACGGAAATCCAAGTCCACGACCGACATCGCGCACAGAGCCACGCGCAAGCATGGTTCCAAACGTACAAATCTGCGCGACTTTTTCATGACCATACCGTTCACGTACATAACTAAACACTTCATCGCGACGGTTATCCGCAAAGTCGGCGTCGATATCAGGAGCCGAAGGTCGTTGCGGATTCAAAAAACGTTCGAAAGGAAGTTCGTACGTGAGTGGATTGATGGATGAAATTCCAATCGAATACCCCACGAGCGAACCTGCGGCAGATCCACGAGTTGTCGTGACGATTCCTTGCGAACGTGACCAACTAATAAAATCAGACACGATCAAAAAGTATGGACAGAATCCTTTGTCATCAATGATTTGCAGTTCGTACTCCAAACGATTTTTCATTTCGTCTGTGAGTGAACCTTCTTTTTCTTCGAGTTGACGGAATGCGCGTTCCGTCAAAAATTCGCGAAACGTTTTGTCTGCAGGAATTTCAAATTTTGGAAAGTTCCATTTCCCAAGTTCAAGGGTGACGTTACATCTGTCTGCAATCTTGCGTGTATTTTCAATCGCCTCCGGAACATCTGCAAACTGTTCTTCCATGTACGCCCCACTGACAAGGGACGCATCATAATCAAACTGGTTCATGCGTTCGAACTGCTCGAGTGTCTTACCCCCTTTAATACAGTTCAAAATCTTCCACGCTTCGACATCTTGCGGCTTGAGGTAAAACGTATTCTTCGTCGCCACAACCGGCACGCCCATTTCACGACCAAGCTCGATGAGTTGTGCATTGGTACTTTGCTGCTCCGCAATCTCTGGACGGTCGACGAGTTCGAGAAAAAAATTTCCTTCCCCAAACAACGCAACGTACTCTTCGATCGTTTTCTTTGCATCCTCTTTCCGACCCAATTTTAAAAACTCATCAATCTCTCCAAGATGCCCACCAGACAAAACAATCAGTCCCTTACTATGTTTTGCGAGTACTTCGCGATCAATACGCGGCTTGTAATAAAATCCTTCTAAAAACCCAATCGAGGAAAGTGCAATTAAGTTTTGATAGCCTTCGTTGTTTTCCGCCAAACACACCAATCGATTCGGTTTTGTATCAATACGCGCACGTTTCAAAAGACGTCCCTCGCGCGCGACATAAAAATCCACTCCCATGATCGGCTTTACGCCTGCATCCATGGCCTTTTGATAAAACTCAATCGCCCCATACATCGTCCCATTATCCGTCAAAGCCACCGCATCCATCTCCAAACTCTTCACATGCGAAACCAAATTTTTGACCTTCGGAAGAGCTTCCAAAAGCGAGTAATGCGAATGTGTGTGAAGGTGGACAAACCGGGACATAACCAGCAGAGATTACCACCTCCCGCCTCCTTTTTAAAGCAAACAAAAAAGACGCTTATCGCGTCTTTTTTTTCGTCTCTTTTGTGACCTTATCCACCGTCGCCATCATCTTTTTCTCGACCATGTATTCGACTCCCTTCGCTGCCAGTTTCACAACCGATCCGAGTGAAGACGTAACGGAATCAAATTTGTTTTGAATGCCGGTCAGGGCGCTTTCGACTTTGTTCATGATCTCTCTGCCCTCTTCGATGGCGTCATTTACATTTCGCAACAACGTCGCAATCTGCCAGATGAACCAAAAGATGGCCGCAGTGAGCCAGAGCGCGCAAAATGCAAGAACGATGTAAAGAATTTCGAGTGGGGTGAACATATCCTCCTAAGATAGTTTCTATGATCGCATTGTAGCACCAAATTCTTTTTGTAGCACGGCGCGAATGGTGTCGAGTTCCATATCCACTTCTTTTGCTTCGAGTGTGCGATCGTTTGAGCGGAATGATAAGTGAATGGCGATGGATTTTTTTCCTTCCCCAACTTCTATTCCGCGAAAGACATCAAACATTTCACAAGACTCAAGAAGCGTGGAGGATTTTTTCACAGAGGAAGCAATCGATTGAAACTCCGTGCGCTCAGAAACGATCATGGCGAGATCACGCTTCACACTTGGAAACTGTGGAAGTGCAGAAAAAACTTTTGACTTTGTAAATAACGGAAGCATGGCTTCAAAATTAAACGAACAGAGGACCACATCGACATCGATGCCAAAGGCGCGGGCTGTCTGCACACTCAGTTGTCCTACCATTCCAACACACTCTGTCCCGTTAACCTGAACCTTTGCGGTGCGTCCTGGATGAAAATTCACATCTGACTTATCTGATCGCAACCATTCACACGAACGGATTCCTGTTTCGCGCATCATGCG
>JBBTSF010000012.1:2959-4340 GCA_038064815.1 Patescibacteria group bacterium | reverse complement strand
TGATCCTTGTGCGCATCACGACAATGAATGATCACCGGAAGATCTGCTTCTGTTGCAAGATCAAATTGCAAACGCAGCGCTTCCTCTTGGCGACGCTTCACATCGTTCAAATCAACACTTTCCGGAATCCGATAATAATCAAATCCACACTCCCCGATCGCGACACACTTCGGATGACTCACGAGCGAACGATAATATTCGAGATCAAATTTCTCCTCACGTGTTTTTATTTTTGGCGTGGCTTGATCCTCTGGTGGCAGTTCATCATCATCCCAAAATTCTTGTTGAGTGAGATGATTCGGATGTAACCCAACTGACGCCCACAATCCATCATAGCGCTCCGCAACTTCTAATCCATTTTTACTTGTATCTGCCTGCGTCCCAACCGTGATCATAAAAACCCCTTTCGCAAGGGTTCTTTTGATGACGTCGTCCATGTCCTCTTTGTAGGCATTGAAGTGAACGTGGCAATGCGTGTCGATGAGCATAGGTTACGATGGAATTCGCATTCTCTCTGGAATAAACACTTGCAGTGCCGTCATGACCGCCATCAAATACTTCGCCATGATCGAACCATGCATGGCGCCGAAAAGCATGTCTTTTGGCAGAACCTGCATCGCGTAAAAAAGAATGATGGCGACGACGATGACACCTTCGACGAGCCCGAACACGGCGCCGAGCAAACGGTTGATAGCTCCGGCAAACGGAATAAACGAAATCATGTTTAAGAATCCTCCTATAAACCAAAAGATGACACCGATGATTCTAGAGACAAGCGCAAACAAAATAATAAAGACAATGACTTTCGCAAACTGACCGCCTCCGAAGATAAATCCAAAGTTTTTGAATGCGGGATCGATAAAGCGCGTCGAGATGACAATTCCCAAAATGGTCGCAATCAAACTTCCAATCGTGTGGACCAACCCAAAGAACAATCCAAAAAACACGAACGCAGCGATAATGAGAATGATGATGAGGTCTATGAAGGTCATACGTCACGACGTGGAAATAACGGGTCACCGACTTCAATGATTTTACCATATCGTCGGAGAATTTCCTCGGCGGTCTGTGGAATGATTGGCTGAAGACTACGTGCGATAAAGCGAATCATCTGTGCAAGCTCGCTCATCACAAATTTTGCGCCGACAGGATCCACCTTCACAAGTTTGAACGGCGCTTTCTTATCAATCACTTCATTTGCAAGAGCAACGATCGTAAACACGGTGTCGATGTAGGTTTTGAAATCATACGTACGCATCGCAGAGTCAAGGATCGTGTGCTCTTTTGCGAGATCTAATTCCACATCATCAAGCTCTCCACCAAAATTTTTCACCGCCATGGTCGCGACACGCCCTACAAGATTTCCAAGTTGATTGGCAAG
>JBBTSF010000012.1:0-2859 GCA_038064815.1 Patescibacteria group bacterium | reverse complement strand
AGATTGAGCGATGCCTTTAGTGCATCAAACTTCTGCGCATACTCATCCACATATTCCTGAGGCTCCTTCCCTTCTTCTTTCGCCTTATCGTAAATCTTTTGTCCATGTTCGTCTGTTCCCGTGTTGAACACGACTTCGAATCCGCGCGATCGATAGTAACGAGCAAGCGCATCAGCCTGAATAATTTCAAGCGCAAACCCGATGTGCGGTTTTGCGTTTACGTATGGAAGAGTGGTTGTGATGTAGTAGCGTTTCATAATTATTTTCCTTTCATGACCACGACAAATTCGCCCTTTATGCTCGTTGTTTTGAGCGCCTCTGTCACCTCAGTGGCTGTTCCGCGATAAATGATCTCGTGGAGTTTTGTGAGTTCGCGGCAGACGACGAGTGCGCGATCGGGAAATCGTTTTGCGATTTCGTCGAGTGTTTTGAAAATGCGATGTGTACTTTCGTAAAACACGATCGTCATTTTGTGATGAACAAGTTCGTCGAAAAAGGTTTGTCGGCCTTTTTTGTGTGGAGGAAATCCGAGGAAGACAAATTCGTCTGCGGAGAAACCAGAGACGGAAAGCGCAGCGATCACCGCAGACGCGCCGGGGATCGGAACGATCTTCAACTCGGATCCATAGCGCTTTACCAACACTTCAACCAACATCCCACCCGGATCACTAATCCCTGGTGTTCCTGCATCTGTGACAAGCGCGAGATCGTGACCTGCGTCGATGAGCTTTGTAATCTGAGACGTTTTTGCTTGGTCAGAATGTTGATGATACGACAGCACCGGCGTTTTAATTTCGTACGCATCAAGAAGTTTTTTTGTGACACGCGTGTCTTCGCACAGAATCGTGTGTACAGAACGAAGCGTGATGATTGCACGTTCGCTAAAATCTTTTAGGTTCCCGATCGGGGTGGCGACGACGAAAAAATTTGGCACACGATTTAGGATTTGTTTCCACCAATACGGTCAAACGCACGAAGCACTTCAAGCGGCACCGCAAAAATAATCGTGTTTGATGCATCTGAAGAAACATCGTTGATGGTGTTCAATGTGCGCAAATGAAGGGCACCATTTGAAGCGGAAAGCGTGTGTGCGGCTTTTGCAAGATTTTCTGCCGCTTCCACTTCCCCAAGCGAATTGATCACCACAGCTCGACGCTCGCGTTCTGCCTCTGCTTGTTTGGCCATTGTGCGCTTCATTTCTTCCGGAAGCGTGATGTCCTTGAGCTCAACGTTCTCAATATGCACACCCCAAGCGAGTGTCATGCTTCCGACAATTTCACGAATTCTTGTCGAGGCTTTTTCGCGCTGACTCAATAGCTGATCAAGATCCATTTCTCCAATCACATTACGCATTGTTGTTTGCGCAAGCTGACTGACGGCATACTGATAATTCTCCACTTCGATAATCGCTTTGGAGACGTCTGTTATTTTGTAGTAGATGACCGCGCTGATCTTGGCCGAAATATTGTCTTTTGTAATCGCTTCTTGATCTGGAACGGATTCTGCTTTTACACGAATATCCACTTTTTGCATCTGCTCAATGACAGGAAACACCAGTCGCCATCCAGGTCCTTTGATGTTTACGTAGCGACCGAAACGAAATTTAACACCACGCTGATATTGATTCACCTGGCGAATGCTGATGAGGACAAGAAAGACGATGATGAAAATGAGTGGGGAGAAGATAATGTCCATAGTGAGGAAGTTAGGGGGTTAGGACGTTTGTGTTTGGGTGGAAGGCGGCCCAGCTGAACCAAAAGTGGTTTTCGAGTGGGACGGCAGTGAGCGATGTGCCGCGGAGAGATCCAGAAATAGCTTTCCCTTCTGTATTCCACACGGAATGCGTCTCACGGTCAACCAATCGATTATCTTGCCATTCAAATGTCAGAGGGGTTCCGGTTGGATCGCGGAAGTACCCGCGAACCGTTTTGAGATCCGGATCCCAAAAGACAAAGAGCGAGTGCTCATCAACTTCGTCGTTTACGATCAACATCTTTTGAATGACATCTGTAGGGTAGGCCTTTTGTTCATCCGGGGTTTTATATCCGAAGACCAATTTTTTTGTCTCGAGTCGGGAATCGACATGACTCAGTGGAAAGAGAACTGCATTGGTTGTGTGATAATTTCCGTAGGGATCGTGCGTGTAATCTCGCACGACACCGGTGCGGCGTGAGAGGACCATTCCGTTTGGAAATGTGTCCTTGAAATCTGCCCAGGTGATCGTGAATGATGGACGAAGTTTTAGTTGCGTCCCTTTTAAATCTCCGACCACAGCTTCCCCGATCGCTTGGCTCCACAACGAATTTGTTTTGCGATCTTGCATCAAAAGATTGTTGTTGAGTAATTTCCCAGACGTGCCAAAGAGAAACGTTTCTGTGTTTATCTGCGGATCAAAAACCAAACCAGTATACGTAAGCGGACAATAGGTAACGAGAAGTGGTTTGCCATCAAACGAATCGTTGACGATTTCATGCCAGACCAAAATCTGATACGGATAAAATCGCACACGAGTTCCGCTCGTTACGACAAGTCCAAATCCGTCATTATCAAGATACTGATCGGCGGCGGATACTGTCTCAAAAATGGGTTTGTCGATCGCGGGAATTCCATCACGATTCGGGCCACCAGAAACAATCTGTTCCTCGATTGAGGGTGATGGGCCGACAGACACAGGTGTTCGATACACGCGAGATTGCCAATAGGCGTAAACGCCAAAAACAGCGAGAATCAAAACGGCAACGATTATTGTTTTTGAGCGATTCATATAGGTTGACGTCATGACCCACTAAGATACTATGTTAGCGTATTCACTTGATAAAATACATCTATGCCTTCTGCAAAAGACTACGAATCAAAACC
>JBBTSF010000011.1:0-2570 GCA_038064815.1 Patescibacteria group bacterium | reverse complement strand
GGCGAGGTGGAAAACACTTCTGAAATTGTCAGTGTGAGTTTTTGGAAAGAGGGGGAGCCAACGATACAGGTCACGCCTGCAAAGATTGAATCGTATTTTCCTCGGCACGTGCTAAAATAGGATCATTATGATTCACAAAACAAAAAAGATCACAGAGTGGATTGGTTGGTATGGAGTTGTGGCGATTCTTGGAGCGTATGCGCTTTTGAGTTTCGGAATTCTTTCGTCGAATAACGTCTGGTACTACCTGTTGAATTTAACGGGTGGAGCAGGGATTATTTTTGATGCGTATGCGAAGCGTGATTATCAACCGATGGTGTTGAATGTGATTTGGTCTGTGTTTACCGTGATCGCGCTTGCGAGAATTTTGATGAATTTTTAGTGGGTAGGTCGAATAGGACCAATAAGACCCCTAACACGCATCTCTCAACTGAGAGATGCGTGTTTTTTATCCACAGTTGAATGGGTTTTTCTGTTGACGTGTGTCACGGCGTGGAATAAAATGGTTAGGAGTGGAAGAAAGTGGGGATTGTCGAGCGAGCTCGATGATGCTCACTTTTGTTTAATAGAGCCATTCTCCAAGTCGCCTTATGTTCATCGGTGAGTACAAACACAACCTCGACGACAAAGGACGACTTGCGATTCCGTCTAAGTTTCGCGATGCGCTTGCTACTGGAGCGGTCGTGACGCGTGGTCTGGACACGTCCCTCTTCCTGTTCCCCAAGGAGGAGTGGGACAAGCTCGCAGAAAAATTAGCGAGTTTGCCCCTGGGGCAATCTAACAGTCGTGCATTCGCCCGTCTCATGCTTGCGGGTGCCATGGACGTTTCGTTGGATAGTCAGGGGAGGGTCGTGCTTCCAGAGTATCTGCGTGAGTATGCAGGAATGAAAAAGAACATTATTCTCGCGGGACTCTTTAATCGTCTTGAACTTTGGGACGAAGAGAAGTGGGAAATTTATAAGAAGAAGGTAGAAGGAGATGCAGATTCCGTTGCCGAGAAATTAGGTGAGTTAGGCTTTTAAGTCAGCTGGATTGAGAATCCAGAATTGAAGCGCTTGTGGGGAGCGCTTGAGTTCCGGCTTCTCAAAATTAGAAAGGGGGAGTGCGACCCAATATGTATACACATATCCCAGTTCTCCTTTCTGAGGTGCTTGAGCACCTTCAACCGGAGCCGAATCAACGTTTTATTGACGGTACTGTGGGGCAGGGAGGCCACGCCGAGAAAATTCTCGAGCGCGTTCTCCCTGTAGTATCGTCGAAAAATTCTTCCGCTCGATTATTGGCAATCGATCGGGATGCACAGAATCTTGCCACGGCGCAAAAACGCTTGGACAGATTCGGGGATGCAGTCGTGTTTGTACACGACAGTTACGCACAGGTGAAAACACATGCGCTCGCGCATGGATTCACCAACGTGAATGGAATTCTCCTCGACCTCGGATTTGCCTCTTCACAAGTAGACAATCCAGACCGTGGGTTTTCCTTTCGAAATGATGGGCCGCTCGACATGCGCTACGACATCACAAAAGGTGTCACCGCCGCTGAAATCGTAAATACCTGGGATGAGGATGAACTTGCACGGATCTTTCGTCTGTATGGCGAAGAGAACAAAGCAAGACCTGTCGCCCAGGCGATCATCGCGCAGCGCGCAAGAGAACCATTTGTTCGAACGTCTGAGCTCGCAGAGTGCGTCGCTCGGATTGTGCACGGGGTACCCGGTATTCATCCCGCAACTCGCGTGTTCCAAGCACTACGAATTGCGGTGAACGATGAGTTTGGCGAGTTGCAGTCCGCACTCCCAGATCTCGTTGAGCTTCTCGCTCCTCATGGGCGGATTGCGATCATCACGTTCCACTCGCTTGAAGATCGGATTGTCAAACGGTTTTTTGCAGACCATCCAACCCTTCAACTCGTGAACAAACGTGTGATCATCCCTTCTCGGGAGGAAATCGAGAAAAATCCACGCGCTCGCAGCGCCAAACTGCGCGTGGCGCAACGTCTCTAAATAAAAACAAAAACAAACGCGTTCCCCACGCGCCGTGTATGTCCCCATTTGCTCAATCCTTTTCACAAAAAAGCACGCCTCGGCTGAATCTTTCTTGGATGAATATCGGTTCGTTTGCCGTTCTGATTCTCTTGTGTGGCGTGTATATTTTTCACGTCAATCACGTGGTTTCAGAGGGATATCAAATTCGTGCGCTTGAGTCTCAGATTTCAGAACTGTCTTTACAAAATCAAAAATTAGAAGTGGTCAGTCAACAAGCAGAGTCTCTTCAAAACGTCGCGCACGCGGTCACGATGATGGGATTCGTGCGTGCAGATCAACCAACGTATCTTTCCTCAGCAGCTCCGTCCTACGCGATGGCAAAATAAAAAGTGAGGTGGTATCCTTAGCTGTGGAGGCGTATGTTACAAAACACTTTTCTTGATCTTGGTCGCGCCACTTCTGCGTTAGCAAACGTGAATTGGCTCCATCCCAGTTGGGATCTTTTTATTGTTTTGTTTTTCGTGATCGCGTCGCTCATCTATGGCGTTTCACTCGGCCGTGATCGCATCATCGTGATTCTCGT
>JBBTSF010000010.1:6411-12898 GCA_038064815.1 Patescibacteria group bacterium | reverse complement strand
GCCGGTTGGTATTTTGAAGCCTCATTTCCCGTCGAGCTGCAAGATAAAAATGGAAACGTGATCGCACAAGGCCCGGCGCAGGCACAAGGCGATTGGATGACGGATGCATATGTTCCGTTTGAAGCGACACTTACATTTACAAAACCTGCCGATGGTGAAACGGGAACGTTGATCTTAAGAAAAGACAATCCATCTGGTTTGCCGGAGCATGATGATTTCGTGAAGATTCCTGTTAAATTTTAGATGTGTACAAAAAGTCTGCGTTGAAGTATCCGATTGAAAAGGCGAAGGGGAGTACGAAGAAATATACGGAGTATTAAAAAAGCCGCGAGATTAAACCGCAGCAGACCTTGCTGAACGAGCCTCTTGAATGAGGTTGACCAGAGGGGTCAGGTCGTCAGAGACGAGGATCAAGGTGAGGTTCCCCCACATCGATTGGAGATTGTTGTCACGGAAGTCTTTGAGCTTCTTGTCACCTTCCGTTGGTGGAACGATGAGGACGTTCACGCCGCCATCGGGGCGCATCATGTGCACGTCGACTGTCGAATCTCCCAGGACGAGGAGTCTGTCCTCATGGATGTTTGCGATCCTGCGGAATCGGTTCGCCGCGTGTTCCTTTGTGGCGCTCACAACGATTTGCATGTGACATCCGTTGATGACGTTGGTGTCGTCGAAGGTCAGTCGTGTCGCGGCGACGGCCGTCTGGAGATCTGCTGCGTATGCCGCGAGCCAGGCTTCGATGACCTGTTCGACTCCGAAGCTGATAATGACACGTTGTTCGAACAAACCAAGAAGGTCGATTGCTCCCGCGCGCGGCGTGAGACTTCGTCCAACCTGCTCCACCTGCTGTCTTGTCACACGATCGACACCTAGCCGGCTGATCGTGTTCGCAGCCCACGCTCCTTCCGTCGCGAGCTGATTCTTCACCACGAGATCACCATGGAGCCAGTCTCGGTCGGTCATAGACGTGGCTTTGAGATTCCCACCATGTGTCTGTTGCCAGTACCATTCGCGATCTCTGGTTTCGGCAGCCCTCCGTTCCGGGGAAAGGAAGATTCCCAGACCTTTCCATTGGCTTTCCGGAACCAGACTTCCGTCATAGTCGCTCGCAACAGCCTCCAAGAGAGCGCATCTGTCGAAGATTGTCTCAAGGGGGACACGGCTTAGAATTCCGGGCTCGCCCGATTGGATGCGTCTGACCGCATCCTCGAAGGTCGGTGTGTGAGTCAGTCTTTCCGTGAACATGCTGCTTCCTCCCGCCTGTTTCAAGTGCGAGCGGCATGTTAACATCTAGAAAAGGAAAGTGTAAATGATTTATGCTTAAACAACTTCAGTTTTCCAAAAACGTAACCTGGGACGACGTGTTTTCTGTTTGGAAAGCAAATGAGGGGACAGACCCCATCTGGCAGGAGTTTGCGAAAACGGAAAAGGGGTGGGAGTCCTGGGAAGCGTGGCGTGGGTATCAGGCTTCGTTGTTTCGGGCGTCTGAGCGAGAATGGAAAGTCTACGAACTCACAGATCCAAATGCGCTTGTCCCGAAATTTCGTCTTGGACCGTTTCAGGGTTGGCAGAAACATTTTGAAGAGAAGAATGTTCATACGGTTGAGGACTTAGTTCGTGATCATCGAGGATGGGTTGAAGAGAATACAGGAATCCGTTCGCGTAGAGAGAATTTTCCTCAAGATACGCAGTTCATCGGAATGTATTTTCAAGACAGCGAAGCGATCGTGTTGTATGAAGGGCATCATCGAGCTGCAGCGATTGCGCTCGCGATCGCCGAAGGTCAACCACTCGTTTTTTCTCAACCTCCAACGATCGCGCTGACGTCTATTCCAGGCGACGGTTCTGCGCTTTTACATCATCTTTTGGAAACGAAAACGGACAAGGTCTAGTCTGTGAATCCCCTCTATTGACCAAATCCCAGTTCCGCTATATTTTTATTTCTCAAAATGTAAGGAATGGTTCCAGCCAAAAGCGTTTTTTCTGAACGTTTTTAGGTGGAACAATTCTCTGCCACGTGCCCTGAGCTGAAACCTCAGGCAAAGAAAGCGTGTCTACCGACGAAATAATGGGAGGTTCTGATGAAGTACGATCGCATAGTCACCGAACCGATGCCGCCATGGACTGAGCGGGACGGAGTCATCTCGTTTTCGGTGACCTCCAACGGCATGAGTGGTAAGGCCTGGATCGCCCACTTCGAGGCGAAGGGCTCGCCCGTCGGCATGTTCGCCACGAGCGTCCTGCTTTCGCCCAGGTTCGTACCTACAAACGGCGTCACGACGGAGATTCGAGTCCTCAAGGGGATCTTGTGGCAGAGCGACAGAGCTCGCACCAGCGAGAACATCCGCGAGGAGGCGACCCGCCGCGAGCTCGTCAAGCCCAACGCCGAGCTGGCCTGTCTCATCCGAGACATGTTCTCGGACGCCGAGATCGCGGCCATGGGCTTGTGGGGGATCGTCGCGATGCACGATCCGATCGAGGGTTCCCACGGCAACTCAAACCTCCTGACTGCGTACTGTCGTGGCGATTACTCCCTCCATCCGTACGACGACCGCCCTGACCGCCAGTGGGACGACTACTTCGGCTTCGCGTTCGTCGTCGCCTCGCAAGTGTCTTAGTGCTTAGGTTTTAGGTACTTGTGCGTTCGTCCTGTGTGTCACTCACGCAGGATTTTTTTATTAAAGGATCTATAAAAAACGGACAAGGTCTAAGCCTTGTCCGTTTTTCCGTTTTAGGCTACACTCGGCTTCTTGTCAGAGGCGGAGGTGCTTTGTGGCCTATACTTTTCTTCACGCGGCGGAAATCAAGGCGGCGGTGGATCGCATCGCCCGTCAGATCTGCCGCGAGTTCCACGGTCAAGACATCGTTCTTGTTGGCCTGCTCCGGGGCGGGTTCATGTTCCTGACGGATCTGGCGGTCGCCATCGAGACGCAGGAGATGCAGGACTCCGACTATCACGTTCGGACGTGTGCCGTGGAGTTCATGAAGGTCAGCTCGTACGGCGACGGACGTGAGTCCGGCGTCGTCAAGATCGACCTGGATCTCCAGAGTTCCGTGGAAGGCAAGATCGTCATCCTCGTTGACGATGTCGCGGACACACTCAAGACACTCGAATCTGTCCTTCGACACGTCGCTGAGAAAAAACCGCGGACGATTCGCATTGCGGTCATGATCTCCAAGCCCGACAAACACCAGCGCACGCTGGTTCTGGATTACGTCGGCTTCGAGCGCGTGAACGCTGGTTTCCTCTTCGGCTACGGCATGGACCTCGCTGGCGCCCACCGCGGCCTCCCGTACATCGCGGTCGCAGAACCGCAAGACAACTGAACTCGATCTCTCGGGTTCTTTTTTTTATGCGATCGAAACAATCTGATACATCACTTCACCCTGAGTTGTCTTGATACTCACACTCTCACCAATCTTTTTCCCCACAAGCGCACTCCCAAGCGGAGAAACATGCGAAACGCGTCCTTTCACCGGATTCGCTTCATGAGGCCCGACAATCTGATACGTTTTTTGCATTCCATTTGTTTCCAACACAACCGTCGATCCCATCTGAACCTGTCCGAGTGCATGTGCATTTTGTGTGATGATCGAGACGCGCTTGAGATCTTTTGTGATCGAAAAAATACGCGCGTGGATGCGACGCAGTCGTCCTTTTGCTTCTTGATACTCTGCATTTTCAGAGAAGTCTCCAAACTCCGCCGTGCGTTTCACATCCTCAATCGCTTGGGGAAGTTGAACTTTTTGGAGATCAACCAGTGTGTGTTTAAGTTTTTCCAACCCATCTTTGGTAAGATAGAGGGATCCCTCGTCTTTGTGGATCTTCAGTCGTTCATGTTTTCGTAGAGGGAGACGCATATAGCAATACACTATACCTTAACAGCCTATGAATCCAGATTTTCTCCGTAGTTTTATTTTGTGGATCCTTTTAGTCATCGGCGGTTATTTTGGTGTGACATATTTTTTTATCCTTCCATTCCTGCTTTCTTTTTTTCTGGCACTCAACATCGCGACACTGACTCTCATGGCACTGGATAAACTGTTTGCGAGTCTGCATGTACGACGAACTCCGGAAAACGTTTTTTATCTGGCAACGTTTTTGGGAGGATCGATCGGTATGCTGCTGGGAATGTTTCTTTTTCGTCACAAGACACGAAAAACGTCTTTCCAATTTGTTGTGGGATTTCTTGTCTTGGCACAAATCGGGCTTTTAACTTACCTCTACAGCCTAAAATAAAATGCGTCTTCTCGTGATATAATAAGCCTATGTTGTCACGACTTACCGAAAAAACGTTTTATCAATATCTCAAATGTCCCAATTGGGTTTATTTTGATGTCCATGCGTTGGAAAACCGTGTGCATCATCCACTCATGGAGCAGTTGATTGATGATGGGCTTGGAGATGAAAAGCAGCGTGAGCTTGTTTCCGATCGTCAGGATTTAGTGGAAGTCACGGCAGAAGATCCAGACGAAGCGTTTCGTCAAACGCTCGCGTTTATGACAGAAGGGCGCCAAACGATTTTCCATGGCGTGCTCATTGATAAGCACTGGGTCGGACACCCAGATGTGTTGGAGAAAGTAGAAGGACGTTCTGTGTTTGGATCGTATTATTATGTCGCGGCAGATTTGAAACGTTCCCGTTCTGTTCGCGAAGAATCAAAATTTCAAGGCTGTTTTTACGCAGAACTTTTACATCGCATTCAAAAAGTAAAACCGGTAAAAGGATACGTGATCACTCCAAATAAAGAAGCGCTCTCGTATTTGATCGAAGAGTTTGAAGGCGAATATGCGCTCACCTTGGACGAGATCGAAAAGATTATTGCGGGCAAACGACCTGTTCATTTTTTGACGTCAGGATGCAAACAATCTCCCTGGTTCGGAGAATGTCGGCAGGAATCAGAGTCTTGCGATGATGTTTCGCTTTTGAATCGCGTGTGGAGACAAGAAGTTGCGGCGCTCAAAAAAGCGGGTGTGGAAACGATCACTCAACTCGCGCTTTTATCCATGACGGATTTGGAGAAGCGTGCACCTGAAGTGAGCTCTGTTCGTTTGGAACTCATGCGAGATCAAGCGATTGCGATTCGCGAACAGCGCCACATCATCCGACAAACCATTCAGCTTCCAGAAGCAAAAGTGGAATTGTATTTTGATATCGAGAGTGATCCACTGCGAGACTTCGATTATCTCTTCGGTGTGCTTTCCGTTGAAAAAGGGGAAGCGAACTACCGTCCCTTTTTTGCACACTCGGCCGCGCAAGAGGAACAGATGTGGAAAGAGTTTGTAGATTTTATTGAGCAACATTTGGAATCGCCGATTTATCACTATGGATGGTTTGAGGTGGAAGTCGTGCATCGTTTTTCGGCCAAGTACGGAATCTCATCGCTGGCAAAAGAAGCACTTGAGCGCAACATGGTCGATCTTCTGGAACTGCTTCGACCCGCAGTGATTTTTCCACTCTCATTTTATTCGCTGAAAGATATCGCCTCCTACATCGGCTTTCATTGGAGGGCTGATGACGCTTCTGGCGCGAACTCTGTCTTATGGTTTGAGGAGTGGCTCAAGAAAAAAACACCAAAACTTCTCCAAAAGATTTTGGAATATAATGAAGATGATGTGCGTGCCACGTTTCATCTGCAACGTTGGCTGCGCGAAAACGCCTCTTTATGAAAAGCATTGCCCGAATAAAAGTCTTTCTTTTTCTGCTTATTTTTGGAGTTGGACTTTACACACAACGTGTCGCGATTGCCGATTGGGTTTCTCAAAAGTTACAACCACCGCTGCCAGCTCCGATTGCGTATGAGGAAGCGAAGCCACGTGCCGTTGAAGAGGTGGCTCCAAAACCTGTTGAACAAAAAAAAGAAGCAGCACCAGCACCTGCCGTTGCCATAGATCCAGAACCAACGCCTGTACAGACACAGCCCGAACCAACTTCAACGATTCCCGCATCCATCAATCTTGCCGTTCCATTCACCTCACAAGCACCGACAGGGAATTGGGATTTGCCGTATCAAGAAGCGTGTGAAGAATCTTCCGTGCTTATGGTGCATGAGTACTATGATGGTCTCAAACAAGCGGTGATCGATCCTGCGACGGCGGAAAAAGAGTTACAAAAAATTGTTGCGTTTGAAAATGAAACGTTTGGATTCTATTTGGACACCACTGCAGAACAAACCGGCACAATTGCCGAATTGATGTATGGTCACGAATTTACCTTGATCGAAAATCCGACCGTCGATCAGATCAAAGAACAACTTGCGGCTGGTCATCCTGTGCTCGTGCCTGCTGCGGGACGTCTGCTTGGAAATCCAAACTTTCATGCACCAGGACCGATTTATCACATGCTTGTGATTCGTGGATATACAAACAAGAATCAGTTCATTACCAACGATCCAGGGACACGAAAAGGACAGGAGTACGTGTATTCCTTTGACACGATTATGAACGCGATGCACGATTGGAATGGAGGAAACGAAATCACGGAAGG
>JBBTSF010000010.1:0-6311 GCA_038064815.1 Patescibacteria group bacterium | reverse complement strand
TGTGAACCCGCGCATCCTTTCCGTAACCGATTATCTTGTTCTCGTGAACGAAACCCTGCGACTTATTCCTTCGCAGGATTTTGTTGTGGAGGGTGAAGTGTCGGATTTTCGCACGGCACAAGATAAATGGATTAGTTTTGATTTGAAAGATGAAAAAGGGGAAGCGGTGCTCAAATGTTTCATGACAACCTGGCAACTCAAAGCGCCGATTGAAGATGGAATGCGCGTGCAGGTGAAAGGATTTCCAAAAGTGTATGAGCGATACGGTCAATTCAAGATGAACGTCCAAGAAGTCGAACCTGTTGGCGAAGGAGCGATTCGTCGCGCGTATGAACTGTTGAAGAAAAAATTAGAACAAGAAGGCTTGTTTGATCCTGCACGTAAGCGAACGCTTCCGCGCTTTATTCAATCTGTCGGACTGATCACATCCCGAGATGCGGCGGCGTACGGAGATTTTTTGCAGATTCTCAACAATCGTTGGGGTGGAATTCGCGTGCTGCACGCACCGGTCCACGTCCAAGGTCGCGAAGCCGTTTCCGATATTCTCGCCGCATTTACCTACTTTCAAAAACTTCCTCTTGAAGATCGTCCCGACGTCATTGTTTTGACGCGTGGTGGAGGCGGACTCGAAGATCTTCATGCATTTAATGATGAGTCTGTCGCGCGCGCCGTATTTGGGTCTGCCATTCCGGTTGTTTGCGGAGTTGGTCATGAACGCGATGAGTCCTTGTGTGATTTTGTTGCGGACGTGCGTGCATCCACACCTTCCAACGCAGCCGAACGCATTGTGCCAAGCCGGCAAGAAATTTCTTACGAGATGGAGACGATGACGCGACACATGCAAGATCGATTTACAGACCAGCTTGGACAACATGCGTTTGTGATTGAGCGTGCAACGCATACGTTCGCATTTTTTCTTGAGCGTCAGAAGCAATCGTTTGCGCGTCTCACACAAGCGCTTGGCGAACGCCTTACGCGCTGGGTCCCTGCACTCACAGAACGCCTGACGATTTCTGAACGCATCTTACGACAACTCGATCCGCTGCGCATTTTGTCTCGTGGGTATAGTTTGGTGACCGTTTCGGGAAAGGTTCTAAAAGAGATCACATCTCTTGAAATTGGTGCCTCCGTGCATGTACAATTATCCGCGGGTTCGTTTGATGCCAAGGTTTCTCAGATTGAAGGAAAAGGGCAGCAACACCTCATTTAACCTATGTCCACCAAGAAAAAATCCACCAATTTCGCTAGTGCGTTTGAAGAGCTTGAACAGATCACGCAATGGTTTGATTCGGAAGAACAGCTTGATTTGGATGAAGGGCTTCAGAAGTTTGAACGCGGGCTGGCGATTGCGAGTGAACTCAAAAAGAAGCTTGTGGAAGTCGAAAATAAAGTAGAAGAAATCAAACTAAAGTTTCAAAATGTATGATGCAGATTCTTCTTCGATGGGTTCTCAATGCACTCGCTCTTGTCTTGGTCGCGTATCTCGTTCCCGGATTTTTGATTGCGTCATTTTATAGCGCACTCATCGCTGCGCTCGTGCTCGGACTGGTCAACGCACTTATACGACCGCTTCTGTTTCTCCTGACGCTTCCCGTCACCATCGTCACCCTCGGACTTTTTACGTTCGTCATTAACGCTCTCATGATTTTGCTTGCGTCTACGATCGTAAAGGGATTTGTCGTTTCGGGATTTGTTCCGGCTTTGCTTGCCGCCATCATTTTATGGGCCGTGAGTCTCGCAACCAACTGGCTTATCAATCAAACCCAAGATTCATAAAAAAGCGCATTCGCGCTTCTTTTTTTATCCTATGCACAAAAATTCCATGCGTCCGTCTACTCTGATTATTTCTGTCGGCGGATCGCTCGTGGTTCCAGCAGGAGGGATCGACGTGGCTTTCTTGAAAGATTTTAAGAAGTTAATCCTCAAACATCTCAAGCGCGGCTGGCGATTTGTCATTGTGGTTGGGGGTGGAGGAACCGCACGACAATATCAAGCTGCTGCGCGTCAGGTTGGAAAGCTCGCAATTGATGACGTCGACTGGCTCGGGATTCATTCCACTCGTTTGAACGGACATCTTATGCGCACAATTTTTCGTGATGTCGCGCATCCCATCATGATCAAAGATCCAACCCTCCCGCTTCCAAAATGGAAACAACCTGTTTTGGTTGCTGCTGGATGGAAACCAGGCTGGTCCACAGATTATGTCGCGACACGATTTGCAAAACGACTCGAAGCAACACTCGTCGTCAACCTTTCAAACATCGATTATGTCTACGACAAAGATCCACGCCATCATTCAGACGCAAAAGAGATTTGCGAAATGAGCTGGAAAGATTTCCGTGCAATGGTGGGGGATGTCTGGGATCCAGGGATGAACGTGCCATTCGACCCGATTGCGTCGAAACTCGCACATAAGTCTGGAATTTCGGTTGCACTTCTGAACGGAAAAAATATCAAGAACCTCGACGCATTGTTGTCCGGAAAAACATTTATCGGCACGGTGATCGGTGGGGGACCTCGCGAATAAGTTTTTCAACAGACATCCCTTTACTTTTTGTCTGTCTAGATTTAAAATACCTTGAAATTTTTATGAACCCACGTTTTTTTGTTTATTTACGTCTCTTCGCGGCTCTCGCTGTTGTTGTGCTTGCATCAACTGTTGCGCCGACTATTTTTGGCCTTTTTCTACACGGTCCCGAACACGCCATGACCATCTCCTTTTTTTCTACCGGGCTTATTTTCGCGTTTTCTTTTATCATCTTTTATCTTTCACGTGGGACGCATCTACCACCGTTTGTGGTTGCGATTTTTTTTGGAATGGCTGCAAAGCCGTTGTTTGCACCGGTCATACATGATCAAGAACTCATGGGGGCCATTGTTGGATTTGGAGCAACACTTATTTTGTTTGGAGGCGGATTAGAAACGGTATTCGGGAATTTTCGAAAAATGCTTCCCAAAATTCTTTTTATTTCATTCTTTGGATTACTCGTTACCGCCACCCTTCTCTCGCTTTTTGTTCATGCAACCGGCCCATTGTTTGGGTCAACCATTTCGGTCGCTGCCGCTATTTTACTCGGATCCATTCTTGCTTCTACAGATCCTGCAGCGATCATTCCTGTTTTGAAACGGCTCCGATTTAAGCAACCAGAAACGAAAGATCTCATTATTTCTGAAAGCGCTGTTACAGACGTGACGGGGACATTATTAACCGTGGCGTTTCTTTCACTTCTGGTTGGTGGGGCTGTATTAGGTCCAACGATCTTAGGAGGATATAGCCATATTTTTTCCATTGAAACAGGTTTATTTTTACTCAAACAGCTCCTGTTTGGTGTCCTCTTTGGGGTTTTGGGCTTTGCGTTGCTTGCGGTGTTGACCCGTTTTAAAGCGAGTCATGAAGGTGAGAATGAAGTTGATGCCGCATTTTTTCTTTTCATTCCAATCATGATTTTTGCCTTTGCGATTGCGTTTGGAGGAAGTGGTTATCTTGCCGCGTTCATTGCTGGATTATTGTTTGTCATGAGCGAACATTTGCAAGAGACGGAGCATTTCTTTAATCACATTATCGATGGTTTTTTTAAGCCAACCATTTTTTTATTGCTCGGAGCTTTGATTGATATTCCTGCACTTATCCAATATGCACCGATTGGAATTGCCGCGGCGCTTGTCTTTATCTTTGTCATTCGACCGATTGCGGTTTTTATCTCACTCGGAGCGTTTACGTTTATCGGGAAAGATCGTTTGAATCTCTCGCAATTATTGTTTATTTCCTGTGTCCGTGAAACAGGAGCCATTCCAGCCGTTCTTCTGGTTACGACGGTTTCTTTGGGAATCACAGGAATTGAAGGATTGCTACCGATCGGAATGTGGGTCATTTTGGCGACGCTTATCCTTGAGCCACCGTTGACTCCATGGATCGCACAGAAATTAGGTGTTGCCGAAGTGATTCCAGAAGATCAGCCGGAGTTAGAGAAGGATCATTTTTCTTTTGTGGTGCTCGGAACTCGTGGAAATACCTATAAGGAGCGCATCCCACTTGTCGCTCAATGGGCTTCTAATCATCAAATTCCAAAGGTTCTTTTATTGCTTTGTTTGGAATATAAGTATCAACCAGAGTTAGAACAACGTGTTCAGAGTGAAGCAGAAAGAATTTTTAAGAAATTGAACGAAGATTTTATTGCTCAAGGAAAAAAACCGCTGTTATTTTCTATTTCTTCTAGTGCAGGGTTTTTGCAGGAAAATATTGATTACCTGGCAAAACATGAAAAAAATCTTGTCGCCATTTTTGTTGGCCGAAAGATGTTGGATTATCGTTTGGATGAAGTGAAGAAACTAGAGGTTCCAATCCAGTTCATGTCCTGATGTTGTCTGTAAAGTTTTGAGTAGTAATCGATCAACTATGGAAATTATTTTAGGAAGTGCGTCTCGTTTGAGACTTAAAACGATGGAATCCTTGGGGATCCCTTTCCGAGTTGTGCCGTCTCATTTTGATGAAGAGCAAACCAAGAAGGAGGATATAGAAGAGTTGGTTGTTGCAACGGCAAAAGGAAAAGCCGATGTGTTGGCACCAATGTATCCAGACGCAATCATCATCACGGTTGATTCGAATAATTTTTTTGACGGAAAAATATACGGGAAGCCAACCTCTTGCGAACAGGCAAAGGAGTGGTTGATGTCCATGGCTGGCAAATCCCAGGAGTTTTATACCGCTCTTGTCCTCACACACTTTGCCACAGGTAAACAAACGATCGATGTAAATATCTCTCGCTTTTTCTTCAAGTCATTTAGCGAAGAAATATTGGATGCCTATCTGGCGCAAGTTGATCCAACCACCATGGCTATTGGTTGGGCACCAGCGGGATTAGGGCTGACTTTATTAGAACGATTTGAAGGCGAGCCGGGTGCAGATACAGCGTTACCGCTTGTGACTCTTAAAAAACGATTGCGTGAATTTGGAGCGGAGGTCTGATGAATTTAGCAGCATGTGCAAATGAGATTTTAAAATAAGGTCAGGTCGTGATGTTGTCTGTAAAGTTTTGAGATGTATGATGCTTCCGATTCGCATTCAACAAAATAAGATCTTACTCGCAAAAGCCTATCTCGGTTCAGATCAAGCCTTCGTTTGGATCGGCCCGCACGAGATAGGTCCGTCTGATGACGATGATGCTCGTGTTGTGCGTGATCGTCAGGAAGCAGAAGAGGCTTGGAAAGCGGGGAAGACAAAAAGACCGTCGGGAATCAACGCGTTTGTGATCACTGATACGGACGGTGATGGGTATTATGAACTCGATACGACCGGTTGGGAGTCCGGATGTTACCGGTTTATGTATCACGGGAATGAAAATGAACAGACTCCGTTTGGAACTGAGCTCGATCTTGCTAAACGAGATTTGCAGTATTCTTGGGCAAAGATTTCTGATGAGGTCCGAGATTCGTTAGATGTCAACCCCTTTGTATATTGGGAGCCGAATGGGCGTGGGTTTTGTTTTCGAGTTGAGATTACGCAAACCGGTGAAGTTGTGGCTGCGGGATAACAATCGGATGTTTTATTGGGTTTCTGTTGACAAAATTGCAATTTTGCTATATTTTTATCTCTCAAAATGTAAGTAATTGTTTCAGCCAAAAGCGTTTTTATGAACGTTTTTGGCTGGGACGATTGTCTGTCGCATGCCCCGAGTTGAAACCTTGGGTAAAGAAAGTGTGTCGTTGATGGATTAATGGAGGCTCTGATGAAGTACGATGGCCTGGTGACCTCTGCTCAGATTGAAGCCGTGCTCGACAAGCTCGGTGGTGTCGAAGGGGTGAAGCGGTTCTTGGGCGAGATGCCGACAGTTTACGAACCGTGACGCATGTGGAGTGAGAAAGGTGGAGTCATCTCCTTTGCGGTTGTGTCCGACGGCACGACCGGCGAGGAATGGATTCAGCGTCTCGAGGGCAAGGGTGATCGCGTGAGCGACTACGCAAAAAGCGTTCTTCGCTCGAAGGACTTCCAACCGACCACCGGTGTCACCACCGAGGTCCGTATCCTCAAGGGCGAGATCTTTACCGACGACGGTCGCATCACCAACAAGATTCGCGTCGAGGCGGCGGGTCGTGAGCTCGTGAAGCCCAACGCCGAGGTTGGCTGTCTCGTCCGCTACATGTTCTCGGATCCCGACATCGAGGCCATGGGTTTGTGGTGGATCGTCGTCATGCACGATTCTATCGAGGATTCCGGTTGCCATCCGCTCCTCCTGACCGCGGCCCGTGGTGATGCCGGACGCTGGCTCTGCACGTTCAATGGTCACCCCGGCTTCAAGTGGGGTCGCTGCCGC
>JBBTSF010000009.1:4177-6727 GCA_038064815.1 Patescibacteria group bacterium | reverse complement strand
TGGGGGTGAATGCCTTTGCGGTTGATCAACTCAGCGATGCGTTGATCCTTCGTGAGCTTTTTCCAAGTGCACTGATTCTGCAGTTGGGGTATTTAATGTTCCATGAATACACGGATGCCATTCGTGCAGGAATTGAATTTACGCTTTACGACAAAGAGGGGATTGCGCAGGCAGAACGTATTGCGGCCAGTACGGCGTCCACCGCGCTTATTCATCTCAAGATCGAAACAGGAACATCCAGACAAGGTGTGCTTGCTGAAGATCTTGAGGACTTGTTGCTTGAAATTCAACGCTGCAAGCACATTCACATTTCAGGAATCTCCACACATTTTGCAAACATCGAAGACACAGGCAATGCGGACTACGCCTCGCAACAGTTCGCACGATTCACGGAAGCGATTGAGCTCACAAATGCACACGGATTCGCTCCTGAATACATTCATTCTGCTTGCTCTGCTGCAATTCTTTTGTATCCAGACACACATGGGACGCTGGTGCGAGCTGGAATCTCTACGTATGGAATATGGCCTTCGGATTCCAGCGAGCAAACCATTCGCAAACAAAATATTTCTTGTGATTTGCGACCAGTGCTAAGATGGAAGACACGCATCGCACAAATCAAATCGCTTCCTGTCGGAACCCCGATCGGATACGGACTCACAGAGCGATTAAAACAACGCAGCCGCATCGCGGTGCTGCCTGTTGGTTACTGGGATGGTTACACACGTAATCTTTCTTCCGTTGGTGAGGTTTTGATCGGAGGCTTTCGTTGTCGAGTCCTCGGTCGTATTTGTATGAACATGATGATGGTCAATGTCTCCGCGATTCCACGTGTGGAAAAAGAACAGGTCGTCACACTGATCGGAGTTGATGGACGACACGAAGTCAGTGCAAAAGAACTCGCCACAAAATCCCAAACGATTCCATATGAAGTGGTTACACGTATAAATCCGCTTCTGCCACGCCTGATTGTTTCTTGATATGAAGCGTCGAGATTTTTTTCAAAAAACCCAGCGTAAGCGCTACACGACACAAACGTTTCGGAATCCTTATTTTCGAGAACCGAAGAACAAAAAACTCATTTTAATTCTCGGTGGAGTTCTTCTTGGACTTCTTTGTCTCGCCGCAGGAGCTTGTCTCCTGCTTTCGCATCCACGGTTCCAAATCAAACAGATTCAGGTACATGGAGTCCAGCAGGTCTCTCACGAACAAATGGACCAGACGATCAAGACCTATCTGAATGAACGTGTCTTTCTTTTCTTCAAGAGACAGAATCGTTTTCTTTTTCAATCAAGTACGTTGAGTGAGTTGTTGAAAAAAGATTTTGCCTTTAGCGATATGACGATTCGAAAGCACGGAATAACTGTTGAGATCGATCTCACAGAACGCACGTCTCACCTGATTTGGCAGACAGGCGCAAAAAAATACATCGTGGATTTTGAAGGGGTTGTCGTTCGCGAATCGACGGATAATGACATTCTTCCGCTCTTTGTCGATCGGCAAAATGTTTCCGTGGAAGTCGGTTCTTCTGTCCTCACAGCCATTGAAATCAAATCCGTATTTCTTTTTCAAGAGCGCCTCCGTACTCAAAACATTTCGTTCACACAGACACAGTTTGATCGTCTGGCAGGGAAGTGGACAGGGATCTTAACAACAGAGGGCTACACGATCCTGTTTGATGTAACAGGGGATATCGATGCCCAAGCGGGCAGACTTGAGTTGTTGCGAAAAGAGAAGATTAAGGATACATCGAAACTCCAGTATGTTGATTTGCGTTTCGGGGATCATGTTTATATCAAGTAGCTGAAGGGCAGAGAAGAGAGAAAGAGACTTGTGTCGTAAAATAGAGGTAGGGATTTCTAAAATAGTATAGAGGGTGGGGCTTAGGTTCAGAGGTATGTCAGAACAGAGACTGGGACAGAGTCTGGTTTATCTAAGTTTTATCATTTTCACAGACAAGCGCTTTGGTGATTAAATTTTCGTCTGAGACGTTTGGCAAGCTACGTACTATCATAGAATCATGTCGCTATGCTGCATTTCTTCGCTGATCTTAGTGTAATTGCTACGCGCTAATTTATTCTACAGGTATCCCATACCCCCTTGTTGAGGCATCGAATCCTGGTGGCGTCGTATAAGATATATTGTGCGACACTTGATAAATCACAAAAGTAAAGAGAGGTAATCTGACCCTCCCTTCCCTTTAGAGCTTAAATTTAAAGATGTCTGTGAGGTACAGCAAAAGGAGCATGATCGCTCCCATGAAAAATAATGCAAGTCCGAGCAAGACGAGTGCTTTGACGGTTGCATCATCGTCTGATGCTCCTTTGATCATGTAGAAGCTGATGGAGATAAATGTGAGTACGGGACCGATGACAAAAATCCAGCCGAGAATTTTTAGCGCAAGCTCAAGAATCATACTTATTGTTTTACAAGATAGTTCATTGGGTTGACCGGTATCCCCTCTTTGCGTACCTCAAAGTGCAAATGCGGACCCGTGGTAAATCCCGTCATCCCCACTGCCCCAATCTTTTTTCCACGCGGAACAAATTC
>JBBTSF010000009.1:0-4077 GCA_038064815.1 Patescibacteria group bacterium | reverse complement strand
TGCAAAATACTGGCAATGAGCTTTCTGTCTTGTTCTAGCTTTACGTTTAGTGCAGAGATTTGATCTGTGAGATAGGAAACCTCTGTGTCGACAAGATCGATTTCTGCCTTTGTTTCTTCAATTTCAAGTTCGGTTTTCGCGGTGCGATTACTGATCAAGTCCAACTGGCCGGCAAGTGAAGCTTTTTCTGCTTCCTTCTGTTCAATCTTTTTCTTGTATTCACCGATCTTATCGTTGATTTGATCGATGTTTTGTTTTTTGTCCTTAAGTGTCTGATTGAGGACATCTACCTCTGGTGTGGCTTCTTGCGCATACACAAAAATACCTCCGGAAAGAAGAAGTCCGAACACGACGACACCTGTCATCAATCGACGAGGCATCTTACGCTGATAAAAGTGCTGTTGCATGTAAAATACGACTAAGTGTTTCCTCACGGCCAATCACCCAAGCAAGCTCAAATGGGCTCGCAGATTTTTCCTTCCCCGAAAGAGAGACTCGAAGGGGCCATAAAACATTTCCTGTTTCCTTTCCTGTCTCTTCAATATACCGCTTTATCCCCTCTTCGAGCAACTCAATTTTTTCAAATATCTCTGGTGAAAGAGAAGAAAGAAACGTGTGTATCTCAGAGAGTTGAAGGTGCGCGTCTTCCCTGCTGGATTTTTTCCAAACCAGAGATTCCACAGAATATTCTCCAAGTTTTCGATAACAAGACGATAATTCATTGATTTCAGAGAGAATCGACATGCGTGTTTTTTCTACGTCACAAATACGCCCCAACAATTCATCAGAAATCGTCTGCCCTTCCCCGTCCAAAAACGGTTTCACCCGGCTGACCAATTCTTTGGTCGACAACGCCTTGATGTACTGCCCATTCATCCACAGGAGCTTGTTGACATCAAAAATTGGACCGCTTTTGCTGACTTTTTTTATCTCAAACGCGTGCATCAATTCTTCCTGCGTATAGATCTCCTGATCTCCAGAAGGATTGAATCCTAAAATGGCGATGAAGTTCAGCAGTGCCTCCTTTAAAAATCCTTTTTCAAGATAGCTTTCAACAGAAACGTCGCCTTGGCGTTTTGAAAGTTTCGATTTGTCTGGATTCAAAATGAGTGGCAAGTGGGCGTAGGATGGAATTGGGTATCCAAACCACTCGTACAAAATGAGATGCTTTGGAACCGAAGAAATCCATTCTTCTGCGCGGATGATGTGAGTGATCTCCATCGAAAAATCGTCCACAACGACGGCAAGATGGTAGGTCGGAAATCCATCTGCCTTAAGAATCACCTGGTCGTCCATCTCGCTATTATCAATGGTGATTTCTCCACGGATTTCGTCCACGAACGTTGTTTTCCCTTCTGGAATCTGCATGCGAATGACATGCGACTCTCCTGCCATCACACGTTTTTCAATCTCCTCTTTTGGAAGTGCAAGACAGGTACGATCGTATTTTGTGGGTCGTTTCAATTTTTGTTGCTCCTCACGGACCGTACTCAGACGTTCTTTCGAACAAAAACAATAGTAGGCGTGGCCTACGTCAATCAATTTTTTGGCGTGTTCTCGATAAATCTCCAATCGCTCAGATTGAATGTACGGACCATGAGACCCTTTTTGCACAATCTTTCCATTTTCCAACATCGGACCTTCGTCGTACGAGATCCCCATGCGATCTAAAATCGCAATCAATGCTTCTATCGCCCCCTCAACATAGCGTGTACGATCGGTGTCTTCTACGCGCAAAACCATCTCACCGCCATTTTTTTTGGTGAAGTAGTAGTTATACAAAAATGTGTGGAGCGAACCCAGGTGGAGATAACCTGTTGGGGATGGAGCAAGACGTGTCCTGACTTTCATATTTATGTAAATTGCTTAACGATTTCCCGTAAAACGCGCGGGAGTGCGCGCAAAAATCGTCGGTGTTTTAGTGTATCTGAGATCACAAGAATCGGAAAGATAATCGTGGCGTTGATGATCCGTTTGAATCGGCGAGGCTCAATGACGACTCGCCAGACCCATTCGAGACCCATACGTCGCATCCACAGCGGTGCGCGTGGTTTTTTTCCGGATAATGTGTCGAATGCACCGCCTACCCCGATCGCTATTTTTAGGGATGGAATTTTTTCTTTGAGCTGTAAAATAAATCGTTCTTGTTTTTCTGCGCCAAGAGCAACTGCGATCACATCTGGTGCCATCGAATTGATTTCGCTAACGAGTTCCGTAGAAATACTACTTGAAACAAATCCTGGATTCACAGCCTGCACGATCAGTTCTGGGAATCGATGGGTAAGTGAATTGCCTGCGAGTTCGGCAGCATTGTCCGCTCCTCCGAGCAGAAGAAGTGTTTTTTTATTTTCTGTGCAAAGACGTGCAAGCAGCACAAGTGTGTCGATTCCAGTCTGGCGATGCACAAGCGAATTTTCTGTAAGGGCAGCGACGGCAAATCGCAAACCGGTGCCGTCTGGAAGTGAAAGGTCGGCATGATTCAGAACTGCGGCAAATTCGGGATGATGGCGCGCAGCGAGAAAAAATTCTGGGTTTGGGGTGAAGATGGCGTTGGGTCGATTTCCTTTGAGCCAGCCCAAAAGACGCTTTTCTAATGTTTCATTAGAAAGATCATCAATTTTTATCCCGAAAATCTGGTGTTGAACATCTGTATCGATTCCCATAAGAATGCTATTATATCAGAGATCTTTGACAATATATGCTTCCAAATAACTTTACCCTCAAATCGCAAGAAGCCCTCCAACGTGCCCACGGAATCGCGGTCGAGCTTGGTCAACAGGCCCTTGAACCGATTCACCTACTCGCTTCCCTGCTCTCACAGGATGATGGCGTTGTCAGCGCGCTCATTAACAAAATCAGCCCCATGCGAGACGAGCTCAGACATGAGGTTGATCAAATTTTGCGTTCACTTCCCTCTGGTCAGCCTTCTGTTCCTCAAGGTGGTGGCATGTCGCAGATTTTCATGAGCCAACAGATGGCAAACGCTCTGGCCAGCGCGCAAAAAGTTTCCAAGCAGTTCAAGGATGATTATATTTCCACAGAACATTTGTTGATCGGACTTCTTTCAAACAAACCGATCGGTCGTTTGTTGGGAACATATCAAATAACAGAAGAAAGCGTCATGCTTGCGCTCAAAGAAATTCGTGGATCTCAGCGTGTCGATACTCCAGAACCAGAAGCGCGTTACCAAGCGCTTGAAAAATACGGCATGGATCTCACGGAGTCCGCTCGTCGTGGTGAGCTCGATCCGATTATTGGTCGAGACGCAGAAATCCGTCGCATCATGCAGGTGCTTTCCAGACGCACAAAAAATAATCCTGTCTTGATTGGTGAGGCAGGTGTTGGAAAAACCGCCATCGTCGAAGGGTTGGCGCAACGCATTGTGTCGGGCGATGTCCCGGAGCTTTTAAAAAACAAAACCGTGATGATGCTCGATCTGGGATCCATGGTTGCAGGAACGAAGTATCGCGGAGAATTTGAAGATCGATTGAAAGCCGTGATTAAAGAAATTGAAGGTTCGGCTGGTAAGATTGTTTTGTTTATTGACGAGCTTCATACACTAGTCGGAACAGGAACAACCGAAGGCGGATCTCTGGATGCGTCAAACATGCTTAAGCCAGCTCTTGCACGAGGAAAACTTCGCGCGATTGGGGCAACGACTCTGAAGGAGTATCAAAAATATATTGAGAAGGATCCTGCGCTTGAACGTCGTTTTCAGCCGGTGATTGTTGATGAACCAAGTATTGAAGACACGATCGCAATCCTTCGTGGAATCAAGGAAAAGTACGAAGTGCATCACGGAGTTCGTATCTCTGACCCAGCGCTCGTGGCAGCCGCGAGATTGTCCGCGCGCTACATCACCGATCGTCACCTTCCAGACAAGGCGGTTGATTTGATTGATGAAGCGGCGTCGGCGCTTCGCATGCAGATCGATTCCATGCCAGAAGAACTCGATGTTCTCAAACGAGACATCATGCGTTTTGAAATTGAACAACAGGCGTTGCGTAAGGAAGAAGACAAGCTGTCCAAGAATCGTCTCAAAGAAATTGAAAAACAACTTGCAGATTTGCAGGAGCA
>JBBTSF010000008.1:0-2531 GCA_038064815.1 Patescibacteria group bacterium | reverse complement strand
TCGCACTGGAAAACGACCCTCTACTTCTCAGCGTCTGACAACTCCGACCCACGGACGAACGGGCGGAAGTACATGTGGCAGATCACGCCATAGTAGTTTGCGCACGACAGCATAGTTGTGTCAGGTGGCATGTGGCGCGCCTGGCAGGACTCGAACCTGCAACCCTCTGATCCGAAGTCAGATGCTCTGTCCAATTGAGCTACAGGCGCGTGGATATGTTTAAGGATGTACCAATACCAAATCATACACTCAAGTCTTTAGCATTCACGCTCGTCCCGTCGGATCCTTGGCGAAGGCAGATTGAGCTACAGACGCTTAATAAACTGCCTGAAAAAGACAACGAAATCATACAGGAGAATCTACACAAACTGCATATCTATGTTGCTCTAGTGATTTCCGAATACGTTTTCGCCTGCCTGAGAACCAATTGTTCGGTCAGGCGGTGAAAGAGTTTGCCGACATATTTGGAGCGCCTGCGGTTGAAACGGAAGGCATATTCGTCGAGATACCGTTGGAGGTGTTTGCCCGTGACTTTGCCTTGGTGTGTCGCCCCCAACCAACGCTTTATCAATGCCGCGACCAGATGAACATGAGGGAAATACTTGATTGCGCGCTCCGGATCACCCTGGATCGGCGTGACTTTGTGTATATATCCGGCTTCTCTGACGCCGTTGTATCCGTTCCAGTCGTCGGTATGCACCTTGGCTCCTTTGACAACACAGTCCGTGATGAACCCCACCAAGCTCTGCCCCGAAGCGTCGGAGAGTTGGCGCAGGCGAATACGACCCACTTTTTTATTGTCCAGTTCCACAGCGATCACCACCAACGCCTTTCCCACCAATTGACGCCCCATAACACCGGATTCCTCACCGCCGATATAGGTTTCATCAACTTCCACCGTTCCAGCCAACGTGTCACGACCGATCCGCACCATGGCCTGCCGCAACTTCTGCAACATAAGCCAAGCTGTCTGGTAACACCCCAAACCCAGCTCCCTCTCCAACCCCTTTGCGCTCAGACCCGTCTTCTGAGTGCACATGAACCACATCGCCCAAAACCATTTCCGCAGTGGCAAGTGACTTCCGTGAAAGATCGTGCCTGCCGTCAGCGATGTCTGGCGTCGGCACGAGGTACAAAAATACGTTTCCCGGTTCGTTGTCCATCCATTGCGGTTCTTGCATGCCGGACATACAAACCCCTCCGGCCACCGCACCTCTGCCAAGTACGACCTACATGCCTCGTCCGTGGCAAACCGCTCGGCAAACTCCACCAAATTCTTTGGGAAATCCATACCGCATGAAACTACCCTCAAAACTAACTAGAGTAAAGCAGATATGCAGTTGCAGGAGATTTGCAGACCGGATCTTTTCTCGAAGATCATCATAGAGAGGCTGGCTTCTTTCGGCTGCCGTGAGCGAGAAGTTTACAGCGCTGGCGGGAACAAAATTCATTGCGAATAATGAGGCAAACAGGGCTCGCACATCACGAAACGGCAGTTTGAGGCCGTGGTGAAGCCAGACAGCGACAGCTTTGGTTACCGGGCCGATCGAACAGTTACGGAGTTCTCCGGGTGCAGTGTCGAAAACCGTACGGCCGCAGTCAGGGCAGAAGGCAGTGTCGTGCTTATAACAAGTAACAAAGGTGCGCGGCTGAATGACAATGTCCTCCTGGACTTGTTCAACTTTCTCCTTGGAAGGCGAAAGATTGTCGCATTTACAGTGTGGGCAGACAGCAGGAGGCGGTACGCAAACAAACTTGTCGATGTGTTTCGGAACCGGCCTGTTCCAGGGAGGATGGCCCATTGGAGGGCCTCTCTTCTTCTTTTCCCGGCTTTGCGACAGGGAAGGTTCGACGTGTTTGCGTTTTCCGGCTTTGAACTGCTTGCGATGAAGCGCTTTGAACTGCGCCTTAATCCGATCGCGTTCCATTGCTATCCTGGCATTTTCGGAGCTGAGCTGTTCGTTATCTTCCTCCAGTCTACGTACCTGCTCATTAAGCCGCCATCGTTCCATGAAGACTGTATGTGCCCATTGGGCGGAAATGCCGTCCATATGCGGACAGGAACGCTTGTAGAGGCAGTCGAAATCAGCGGGGGCCTTTCGATAATTCAATAGATCATTCCTCTATTGAGCCTTTCCCAGTTAACGTCTGACAATTTCCTGAGTAGAACCCGCAGCCTGCGCCATCTTGCGGTCATGTGTTTGACTTGAGGCTCGATCTCTTTTCGTATGTGTCTTGTCCTGGTTACCTGATCGATCTTGAATGTCAGGTTGAGTCCTGGTCGCTTCGGTCCTTTCGTGGACACCGATCCCATCAGGAATTCGAGACTGTCGATAACCTCTTGCCGCATTTCTTCGTAGTCCTTCTGCAGCCTTTCGTACGATCTCATCTTTTATCCTCCTTTGTTACAGGCGTCTATATACGCCTGTTATATAATTAAATGCAAGCAAAAACTTCAATTATTTTTAGAATAAACGCTCAGAATCAGGCTTACCGACTATTTGAGCCCGAAAAGGGCTAAACTGTTACGG
>JBBTSF010000007.1:0-2144 GCA_038064815.1 Patescibacteria group bacterium | reverse complement strand
CACGTCGTTCTCGAACGACGTGTCACGCCCGGTCCAACAAAAACCATTGCGTGACGCGATGGTTTTTGTTTTCAAAAAAAAGACCGCGTCTTCGTATTACTCCTTAACGAAAAAGACGCGGTGAAGATGACTTCGCTCTTCAGTCAGCGAGAGTGAAGCAAGTGTGAGGTAGCCCAGGAGGACGCGATAGACCCACTCATCACCGTTTAGGTGCTGGAGGATCTCGTCGCGTCTCGCTCGAATTCGCTCGACCCACTCCCAGGTCGTGAACGCATAATCGTTATGCGCTTCTTCCACGCTCACGACACGAAATCCAGCCGCCGAGGCGAGCGACAAAGTGTCCTCGATGCGACTGAGCTCATGTTCGAACACGTATCGGTTGAGTAAACGAACCCTGTCGGTCGTAGGCGCATGTGTCGCGGTGATGCACTGAAGGTAGACACGACCACCGCGACGAACTCGGGCAGACAGCCAGTTGAAGAACTCGCCGTGACGTCGAATTGGGACATGCTCGAGCATGCCGACGACCGTCACCAGATCGTAGGGCTCTGCCGGCGTATGAGCCTCAAAGCCAGTAACCAGAAACCGCGCCTGTTCGGACGGTACATGTTTTCTCGCGAAAGCAGCCTGCTCCGACGAAATAGTAATCCCATCCGAAACCGTTCCAAAGGTCTCCGTAAAATACCGGGTAAGACCGCCCCATCCGCAACCACTGTCGAGGTGTCGTTCACCAGCTCGTGGCTTGAGACCTTCAGCGATGTGTCTCAATTTGGCGATCTGCGCCTCCTCAAGCGTGACGACATTTCCGTTGTCCAAACGCCCGCAGGTATACTGCATGTACGGATCGTCGAGAAAACAGGCGTAAGCCGCCGTGCTCCAGTCATAGTGTGTTCTTTGGCTCAAAGGTGAGTTGGCCAGCACTCCCTCCAAAAAGCGCGGGAGACGACTGACGCCGAACGTGTCGACAATCTTGGCGAACGACATCCAATCACCCTCGCCATCGACATGGCCATTCAAGTACAGCCAGGCGAAAGTCGTGAGGTGCGGGTACGCTGCCAACAAACAAAACCACCGTGATCCATTAAAGGTGAAGGTGCATTGGGGTTCGCCGCGACCGAGCAGGAAGGTTTCGACACCTTCAATGCGGCAACTGCAGGCGAGGCCACGCTTCTTAAGGTAGCCGGAGAGTCTCACCACGAATGGGAGAAGAGCAAAAGAAGTCATGACTATCTCTGCCTTTCGTCTTGGGTTGAAAGAACTGGTGCGATGATAACACGTTTTTCTATTTTAAATGGTTTTTGTTTTCTTTCGTTGTATAATGATCACACTATGCCTGCACAAAAACCCAAATCTGGAATCAATCATGAGGCTTATCTTGTTCGTCATCTTTTTGATCCAGATAAACTGAAACAAATTCCCACACGCAACGGTTATGGGGAAGGATTAGTTGAAGCGGGAAAGAAAGATAAGAACGTGATGGTTTTGTGCGCGGATCTTACGGAATCGACTCGAAGCGAGGCTTTTAAAAAAACATTTCCAGACCGATTTGTTCAAATGGGAGTGAGTGAACAATCCATGGCCTCGATCGCCGCGGGGATGTCGCTTGTTGGTAAAGTCCCGTTTATTTCAAGCTATGCCGCCTTCTCCCCTGGGCGCAACTGGGAACAGATTCGCACCACGATCGCGCTGCAAAATTCAAACGTCAAAATCGCTGGCGCCCATGCGGGAGTTTCTGTTGGTCCAGACGGCGCGACCCATCAAATGGTGGAAGATATCGCGATCATGCGAGTGATGCCAAACATGATTGTGATGAGTCCATGCGATCAGGTGGAGACCAAGAAAGCTACACTCACCGTCGCAAAGGTTGTCGGTCCTTGCTACCTTCGCTTCACACGCGAAGCCTCTCCGGTTTTCACGACAGAAAAGACTCCGTTCAAGCTTGGACGTGGAGAAACATTCCGATTCGGAAACGATGCCACGATTATCGCCACAGGTCCCCTTCTCTACGAAGCCCTTCTTGCCGCACAAGTCTTGTCGCTCGATCACAAAATCGAAGTGCGTGTCATCAACATTCATTCCATCAAACCATTCGACGAAAAAATTGTGGCGCGTGCTGGCAAAGAAACAGGAGCGATCGTCACAGT
>JBBTSF010000006.1:0-2923 GCA_038064815.1 Patescibacteria group bacterium | reverse complement strand
GAGAAGAAACTTCTTGAAGAGTTGAATTTGCGTGAGGAAAATAAATAGTCGCGATATGTTCACGATAAAGAATCAGAAAAACAACGCGCGTCGCGGTGTGCTCACGACACCGCATGGGGAAATGCAAACGCCTTTCTTCATGCCGATCGCCACCAAAGGCGCCGTGAAATCTTTGTCGTCTCGTGACATGGAAACATTGGGAGCAGATATTTTGCTTTCGAACACATACCATTTGATGTTGAAACCTGGCCTTGAACCAATGAAACAACTTGGCGGACTTCACACATTCATGAATTGGCAGAAGCCGATTCTGACCGATAGTGGAGGTTACCAAGTTTTTAGTTTGTCGAAGATGAACAAGATCACTGAGGATGGGGTGACATTTAATTCACATCTAGACGGCGCACGCATTCATCTCACCCCAGAGCTTTCGATGGAGATGCAAGCCGCAATCGGTTCAGATATTCGCATGCAGTTTGATCATGTTGCGGCAGGAACCTCAACGAAAGAGGTTTACGAAGATGCGATGGAACGATCCTTGCGATGGGCAAAGCGATGCAAAGATGTTCCGCGCACGGACGAGCATTTGCGATTTGGGATTGTTCAAGGTGGAACATATGAAGATCTGCGTGAACGATCTGCAAAGGGTCTCGTCGAGATTGGATTTGATGGGTATGCGATCGGTGGGCTGTCTGTTGGCGAACCTAAAGAGGATTGTTATCGATTCACTGAATTTACGACGCGTTTTTTGCCGACTGACAAGCCTCGTTATTTTATGGGAGGCGGAATGCCCGAAGAGATCGTGTATTACGTGAGTGTGGGAGTGGATATGTTTGATTGTGTCCTGCCGACGCGCAACGCTCGACATGGAACGCTTTTCACTTGGAATCAAGATCCGTTTACAATTGACTTTGAAAAAGAAGCCAAGAATGTTTTTGCACAATCGTTCTACACACAAAAGCGTGTGACAAACGAACAGTTTCAGTTCACGACAGAGCCACTCGACGCATTTTGTTCGTGTGAGACGTGTCAGAACTACAGCCCAGCCTATTTGCGTCATCTGTTTGCGACGCAGGAATTGCTGGCATATCGCTTGGCCAGTATTCATAACCTAACGTTTTATTTGACACTGATGCGCGCCTTGCGTGCTTCGCTCGAATAGGTCCTATGGGTATGTTAGAATAGAGGTGTATGGCCTCTCTTCTTTTTTTTCAACGGATCGCGCAATTGCCTATTTGGTGGTATGGCCGCGGGCTTCACATGGCTTTTCAAAAATGCGTTTCTTTAACTTCACAGACCTCAGAAAATTTCGGATTGCGTGTGTGGATGAAAAATTTGTTTAATCCGATGTACGGCGACACGTCTTTTACCGGCCGTGCGATTAGTTTCGGAATTCGTCTGGTGATGATTCTTGTGCGCGGATTGGGAGTGATTCTTTCCGCCATTCTCTTTTTCGCCCTTTTTGTTGTCTATCTTCTTCTTCCTCCCTTTGTGATCATTGCTCTTGTCTACCACGCAGGTGGAATTCCTTCTCTATGAAGCGCCTTTCTGTCGTGATTGGAAAAAAACAGTATGTCTTTGGCCAAGAGCTTTCTACGGAAGCCATCGCACTGCGCGCGGCTCGCAAGAAAGCCGAAAAAGTGGTCGGAGTGATTTTTCTGTCCTGCGCAGGAGTTTTTATCTTATTGAGCGTCTTACTCAGTTTTCTTTCCAGCACCACATTTATTCTCACGTCGAGCTTTTGGCTTGAACCAAATGGAACGGCGATGCTTTTCTTCATCGGTCTTTTTTTCTGCCTGCTCACGATTTTTCATCTGATTGAAACGCAAACAATTACTGAAACCATTCCGAGACGTGTCATTGGAGAAGCCGTTCCAGAACTTGTTCCCGTGGTTACGGATGTTGAACAGGTGGATATCAGCGCCTTGTTTGATCCTCAAATGCAAACTGCGACGGATGAAGGATTTTCTCTTGCCAAGCAATTTGGTCATGCACAGGTTGAACCTCTCCACTTCTTTGTTTCTTCACTCTCAGACGAAAATGCGGGCGCTGTACTTGGACGGCTGCAAATTCAATTTAGCAAAATCAAAGAACCTGTTGGTCGAAGACTTGGAACCAGACAGCTTGGAGCGGTTGTTGAACTTTCTGCAGAAGCAGAAGAATGTTTACTGCGTGCGTTTGTGAATGCATACATGCAGGGTCGTCACGTCGTGAGTGCGTTCGAACTTTTTTATGAGTCTTTTTCACACGACGCGTTTGTACAGGAACTCTTTTTCGATCAAGGAGTCACCGTTGAACAATTTACGAACATGGTTGAGTGGGTCCGTATTCACGAAAAGTCGCGCGAACAATATGAACGTTTTCAAAAAGCGGCTGCGCGCAAACCGATCGGAGCGATGAATCGTTCCATGACATCGATTGCGACTCCAACGCTCGATGCGTTTTCAGAAGATCTGACGACCGCCGCAGTGCAGGGACGATTGGATCTTTTGGTTGGGGGAGAATCCCAGCTCGAGCAATTGTTTCAAATTATTGAAGGGGGAAGACAAAGTGTCGTCTTGGTTGGGCCGGAAGGAGTTGGAAAATTGGCGATGATCGAAGGGATTGCTCAGCTGATGGTCGAAGAACGTGTACCGTCTATTTTGAAAGACAAACGTCTAGTCTGCTTGTCGTTGACGACTTTGCTGTCGGGTGTTGAACCTGCAGAAGCAGAAGATCGACTCATGCAGGTGCTTTATGAAGCGGCGCGTTCTGGCAATATTGTGCTCGCACTCACAGATCTCGATCAAGTCACAGACCAAGCGGCGGGAATTCTTGTTGAGTTTTTATCTCGTGGTTCAACGTTTGCGATTGCGACGACGACTCCACAAGGGTATGTCGCAGCCGTTGAGCGTTCCGTTCTCGGACGTGTCTTTCAAAAAGT
>JBBTSF010000005.1:0-7805 GCA_038064815.1 Patescibacteria group bacterium | reverse complement strand
CTACTTCAACTGTCCCCACAACGCATCAAAAATCATCGTCTGTGTGTGCGCAATCGCGGCGTCGTCGATGATGACTCCGAAGAGTTCGTGCTTTTCATCGACGGAGACGTAGGCGGTTTTTCCGGCGTAGATAAAGATGTACGTGGGAGCCTCGCGATCAAGGCTCAACCATTTGCGTTCATCTAAACCCGCCGTGCGTCCACCTTCGCCAACAGAAATCGCTTTCACACGAATCTTTTTTTGGATGCGTGTTTTGGTGTACCCCGGCCATGCGTGGAGAATCAGATCCCGCAACGCCGCAGAGGAATACACGCGATACATTTTGTCGAGCGACGACGTGCACGTTTTGAGAAGATCCTCCAAAATATCGCGCACGCCGATTTCGCCCTCGTAGTAATGAACCGACGGTCGATGTTTACTCCACCCAAGCATTTCTTGTAACCCAGGAATCACTTCCTCGAGTTCGAGTCGTGCTTCCTGGGCCGCAACTTCTGCACGTGTGGCAACGCCGGTGAGTTTCTTTGGATCTTCTGCAGTGAAAAAGCGATGCGTCTTTGCATCGACAAAACTCACCAGTCCAAGATCCATCAGACGCTTGAGCGTGTCGTACGTCGTTCCTCGGTTCAACCCACTCTCCAGCGCAATCTTTCGCAGTGGAGCCGTACCGAGTTTGAGCAGACACAAATAGATATCCAGGTCTTTTCGACGAAGACCCACGGAAGCAAGCGTCTTCTCAGACAGTCTAAGAGTTTTCGACATAGGAAACAAAAATTTTGGACAAAACTGTGGATAAACAAAAATACTCCTGTAATAAAGAGTATTTTTTTAGCACCTCTTTGTCAATTTCTATTCGGCAACTTTTTGCGTATAAAAATCCAAACGCCAAGAATCACCATTAAAACGGAAAAATACTGAGCGGGGGTGAGAGAAAAATAGCGGACGTCAGAACTGGAAAGGTCTGTGGCTCGGAAAAAATCAAGCGCAAATCGCGTCACTCCGTCCCAAAGCAAGTACGCAACGACATATGTTCCGGTTCGTGCGTTTTTGCGTGCAAGCCAGAGGAAAAGAAAAAACAAAATAAATCCGTTAATCGACAGATACAGTCCGTGATCATGTCGTGCCCCACCTGGATAGTTCACCCCCAAAATAAAATGAGTCAATGTTCCTGGATGATCGTGAATCAGGAAACAACCGATCCGACCAATACCGATTCCAAGTGGAAGACCAAAAAGCGCCGTGTCGGCATAAGCAAAGACATCTACTTTTTTCTTATGCAAAAAGGTCAGACCAAAAAGCGCCGCACCAAACAGACCACCGACCATCGAGAAACCTCCGTGCCAAACCCGAAACAACTCGAAAGGATCTTGAAGGTAGAGTTGGGGGTGGTAAAAAAATTGGAAAAGACGCGCAAACAAAAATGCACCCAGGATCGCCCAAAAACAAAGATCCCAAATCACTTCGGGATTTTGTCCTCGGCGACGTGCGAGTTTTGCGGCGACCCAGGTGGCCGCGAGAATGCCGAGCGCAACCATCAGTCCCCAAACTTGAATCGGGAGTGGGCCGAGATGAAAAACGGTGAATTGAAAATACGGAATCATGTGTTGGGTGTACGTGTATGCCAATCGGTCGCGTTTTGATAGGCCATCCCGATTCGATAAAGCGTATGCTCATCAAACGGTCGCCCCATCAATTGCATCCCAACAGGCAAATCTTGTGAGAATCCGCATGGAATAGAAACAGCGGGAACCGTCGCGAGGTTTGCGGTGATGGTATAGATGTCAGACAAGTACATCGTGAGCGGATCTGCAAATTTTTCACCGAGGTTCCAGGCAATCGATGGGCTCGTCGGCGTGACAATGGCATCCACGTGTTTAAAGGCTTCGTCAAAATCTCTCTTAATTAATGTTCGCACCTTCAACGCTTTGCGGTAGTAGGCGTCGTAATACCCGGCAGACAATCCATACGAACCGAGCATGATGCGACGTTTTACCTCTGGACCAAATCCTTCGCCGCGTGTTTGCAGATAGGTGTCGAATAAATTTTTCCCGCTCGAGTGATAGCCAAAACGTAATCCATCGTACCGTCCCAGGTTTGAACTGGCTTCACAAAAAAGCAAAACATAATACGTCGCAAGCGCATAGGTTGTGTGTGGCATCGAAATCTCTACCGTCTTTGCACCAGCTGCTTCTAACACCGAAACAGAATTCATCACGAGTCGTCTGATCTCTTCATCCATTCCATCCAAAAAATATTCTTTTGGAATACCAATCGTGAGCCCTTCAAGTGACGGATCCATGAGTTGCGGAATCGTGGTTTCTGGAATTTCGACAGAGGTTCCATCTTTTGGATCCTTCCCTTCCATAACCTGCATAACAAGCGCGGCATCTTCAACGGTTCGTGTAATTGGACCGATCGTGTCAAAACTGGAAGTCAGTGCCATCAGACCGTAGCGAGAAACGCGTCCGTAGGTTGGTTTGAATCCAACCGTTCCGCACATCGAAGACGGCTGACGAATTGATCCACCCGTATCAGATCCGAGCGCGACCGGAGCAAACCCTGCCGCGACCGCTGCCGCAGAACCACCGCTCGATCCACCAGGAATTTTTTTTGTATCCCAGGGATTCTTTGTGGGACCGAAGTGAGAATTTTCTGTCGATGACCCCATTCCGAATTCATCCATGTTTGTGCGTCCAATCAAAATCGCACCCGCATCTTTGAGACGTTGAATCGCGGTGGCGTTGTAGGCGCTTCGATGTCCTTCCAAAATTTGTGAACACGCTTTGTTTTCCCATCCCTGCACTAAAATATTATCTTTCACCAAAATCGGAATTCCAGCGAGCACTCCGAGTGATTCCCCCTTGGCACGCTTTTGATCAATCGCTCGGGCTTCCTCGAGTGCGGTCGTAGAGACATCAAGAACCGCGTTGAGATTTTCGTTTTGATCTTCAATCCGTTTCAAACAGGCAGAGACAAGCGCTTCGCTTGAACCTCCTTTTGTTTCCAAAAAATCTTTTGCTTGTTTGATGGTGAGTGCGGAGACATCCATAATATTTATTCAGTACGTCCTTCAAAAACCGCGGGGACTTCGAGGAGATCGTCCTTTCGATTGGAAAAGTTATTGAGTGCATTTTGACGCACCGTTGGATCACACGCCTCAACCACATCCTCACGAAAGACGTTCGTGATATCGAGTGCGTTCTGCAATTCTGGAACGGTATCCGTGTTTACCTCCTGAAGTTTTTGAACGTATTCAAGAATAGAACCGAGTTGTTCTTTGTAAGTCTCGGTCTCTTCCTCCGTAAGCGAGAGACGCGAAAGTTTTGCGATCTTTTGTACCTCTTCAAGTGATAGCGCCATAAATAGTTGTTACTGGTGAAGCATAGCCAAAAACTCGTCCTCGGACAAGATGCGGACACCAAGACGTTTTGCGTCTTCGAACTTTGATCCTGGGTTTTCACCCACAACCACAAAGCTTGTTTTGCTACTGACAGACCCAACGGTTTTCCCTCCGCCAGTCCGAATTTTTTCTTTTGCTTCTTCGCGTGACAGTTTTTCAAGTGTCCCTGTGACAACGAACGTTTTACCTGTGAGAGTCCCTGTGGTTTTAAGTCGTGTCTGCGGGAGTATCTCCACCCCGGCTTGTTCATATGCTCGGACCAATTCTTGATGGCGCGGTTCATCAAAAAATTCTCGCACACTGCGTGCGACGACTTCCCCGATTCCATCGACTGCGATGAGATCTTCCAGCGACGTCATCATCAATTTTTCAAGCGAACCAAATTGGTTCGCCAAATCAATCGCCGTCTGCTCTCCGACATTTCGAATGCCGAGTCCCAACAAAAACTTTGGGAGCGTAATTTTTTTATGTGCTTGGATCTGATCAACGACTTTACGAGCACTCACCTCCGCGAATCCTTCGAGTGTGAGGAGATCGTCAGGTTTTAGTAAAAACAAATCCGACGGACGATTGATGAGTTTGTTTTCTAAAAGAGCGGTGATCGTTTGTGGACCGATCCCATCAATTTCAAATGCGCGCGCGGCATGCAGAATGACTTGTTGATCTTGCGAAAAACAATTTTTGTTTGTGCAGTAGAGAGCGACTTCCCCTTCCTGACGTGCAACAGAAGATCCACAGACAGGACAGACGGTTGGCGGCTGGACGGATCGCGCACCTTTGGGACGCAGATCCTTTAGCACCTCTTTGATCTTTGGAATGATGTCGCCTGCTTTATATAAAATAACCGTATCGCCTTCACGCACGTCGAGTCGTTCAATCTCATCGATATTATGAAGAGATGCGTGTTGGACCATTGTTCCTCCAAGCGCCGTTGGTTCGACAACCGCGACAGGTGTGAGCGCACCTGTGCGTCCGACAAACCATTCGATTTGTTTGACCACCGTTGTTGCTTCCTGTGCAGGAAATTTCCAGGCGACGAGTCCGCGAGGTGTTTTTCCGACCACACCAAGGCGTTGATATAACGATCGATCGTTCACCCGCACGACCATGCCATCAATCCAGTAATCTAATTTTGCACGACGTTTTTGCAACACACCCCACTGTGTCACGACCTCTTTTGGACTGAGCGCGAGACCGGAATCTGGAGCCGATCGAAATCCCATTTGTTTTAAAAATTGCCACGCCTCCTCCGTTGTCTTCTGGCCAATATCCGAAATCAAATCCCACGCGACAAATGCGAGCGGGCGAGACGCGGCGACGGTTGAATCGAGTTGGCGAATGGATCCAGCGGCGGCGTTGCGTGGATTGGCGAGCGTTGGTTTTTCGTCTTTGGCTAATTGTTTATTCAATTTTTCAAACGCCTTCAACGGAAAATAAATTTCTCCACGAATCTCAACATGTGCGGGGATGGATCCATTTTCTAACGGCTCTATTTTCAACGGAACGGATTCAATCGTTCGCACATTTTGTGTGACCTCTTCCCCGATCTGACCGTCTCCCCGTGTCGCAGCGGTGACAAGAAATCCTTTTTCGTACACCAACGAGACGGCGAGGCCATCTAGCTTTGGCATACAAAATAAATCGATCTGTGTGTGATCGATTCGTTTTTGCAGGCGGGCATACCAGGCTTCAAATTCTTCCAGAGAAAAAACATCTTCCATGGAAAGCATGGGGTGCGCGTGTTTTATTTTTTGAAATTTTTCAAGCGGAGTTCCTCCGACACGCTGTGTGGGAGAATCTGGGGTGATGAGATCTGGATGCGCTTGTTCGAGTGTGTAGAGTTCATGCTTCAACGAATCGAGCGCCGAATCCGAAATCGTCTGCGAATCCAAAACATGATACGCATAGCGATGCTTAGCGATCAGCTCCTTGAGTTTCTGTATGCGCTCTTTTGCATCCGACACAACAATCCTATTCTACGACTGGACACAGACCCGCTTGCATTCCGTTTGGAATCGCGCAGTTCATGCCCTTTTGCAAACCGACAGAAGGCAATGCATTTTCGAGTTCGAATTGAATCGCATAGGCTTCACCCGTTTTTACTTGGGTGTAGCAGAATGCATTACGCGCAGGTTGACCACACGTCACTTTTCCTTTGAGACCATCTGCATAGGTTGCCGGAACCATTCGAAGAAAGACCGCGCTGTCTGCCGAACAATCTGCATGAAATCCACCAAGACTCAAACAAGCGCTTTGGGAAATATCTCCGAGCGGCATCTGATCGCCGAGTGGATAGCTATTGCTTTCATTAAAATAATCTTCGAGCGCAGATTGCAAAAGCCGCACATTGGAAAGACGTGTAGCGTCGCGTTGTTTTGAACGCGCGGAATTGACGGCGACGGAAGCAAACGTTCCGACAAGCGCAATAATTGCCACGACGACCAAAATTTCAATCAGACTAAATCCGCGGGTGTTTGTTGTCATACAAGGCTTCGAATCATTTTTACAAGAGACGAAAGAGAGGTATTTTTTTTGAGCAGTGTTTTTCGCACCTTGAAGGCGTTGCTCGTTTTAATATCTTCTTGAGTGATTTCATCCAGAAGCAAGATGGTGGGAAGTTCGGTTGCCACAGGAAGAAGTGTATCAGTGACAACCACATCGATTTCTCTTTTCTCCAATTCTTTCTCTGCCTCCTCGACCGTCGAAACCGCCACTGGTTGCCAACCCATCGATTCAAATCGCGCGGCGTAAATCTGTCGGAGATGTTTGTCGGATATCAGTGTCAGGACAATCATAGTTATTCCATTTCACGCATGGCAAGTCCAACCGCCACACTCATACGTGGACCGATTTCCTCTAGAACCACCGAGAGATCTTGCGGATAAATGACGCGCGCCCATGGATCTCCGCGATAGACGTTCACGTTGAGCGTCGCGGAGAGGTATTCGGGAATACGAGGAAGGTGTGAGGATCCGCCTGTCAGAATGATCTTCTCGACCTTCTTGGATTCCGTCAATTCCATGTTCGCGTAAAGTTGAAACGCATAACGAATTTCGTTGACGAGCGGTTGTAAAACCGGTTCGAGGAGTGGGGACAGTCCCCCAGGCAGAGTAGATTCTTTCATTTGAGAACCCGCAAAATCACGCTTCATGCGTTCGGCTTGGCCGGCTTCAATGTTCATCGAAACTTTAATGCGACTCGTAACCGCATCTCCGCCAATATTCACACTGCGTGTCACAAACGGAATTCCCTTTTCCACGATCGTCATGTTTGTGCGATGGGATCCCAAATCAATGAGCATGATCGCGCCTTTATCTTTTCCGACCAACGACCGAATGAGTGCAAAAGATTCTGTATCGATCGCTTGTAATTCAAGCTTCGCGATTTTATAAATCTCGATATATTTCTGAACAAGCGTTTTTGCCGCACCTGTGACAAGCACGCGGACGTCTGTCTGTTTTTCGGCAGGCGACGCAGGTTTGACTTCTTTCTTTTCCCCATCCAAAAACGTGGAGTACGTAATCATTTCAGACAACGGCAATGGGGAAAGCTTTTCGACTTCTGCATCAATCAGCGGCTTTAATTGTTTTTTGTCTTTGGTGGCAGGAAGCGAAAGAATGGTCGAAAAAATATTGGATGTGGGAAGCGCCGCCATTGCGCTCGTTGATTGACATCCAGATTTTTTCCACACCTCCGCAAGCAGCGCGCCTGTTTTTTGCGGATCATCAATGAGAAGTCCACCTCCGTCGCTGACAGGAAGTTCGGCGTATCCGTAAGTCATCAAACGTGCACGGCCTTTTTCATTGCTCAGTTCGACAAGCTTAATGCTCCCTCCGCCAATATCAACACCAAGAAATCCCCCTTTCTGTTTTTTTCCAAAAAGACTCATAGTGTGAATAGTATACACCAAAATGACTACGCGTGTGCATCCAGAACCTTATTCACAAGCGCATCGGCTTCCGTATTTTTTTCGCGACGAATATGCGTAAACGTCACGCGATCAAATTTTTGCAACAAATTTTTTACTTCAAGAAAACGTTTGGCGATGTCTGGGTTTTTGACGCGATACTGCCCCTTGAGTTGTTTGGTAGCGAGTTCTGAATCCATGTAAACCTCCACAACCTTCGCGCCAAGCGTGTGCGCTTTTTCCAACCCAATAATAATCGCCGTGTACTCGGCCTGATTATTTGTCGTCGATCCAAGATATTTCGAGGCCGTCGCGATCGTCTCCCCTTCTCCTTTTGCGCTGAGCGATTTCAAAACAGCTCCAGAAGCCGCAGGACCAGGATTTCCTCGAGAGCCACCGTCTGTATAAAGGCGTACATGCATATGCGGATTATTTTATCACCTCCGTAAGTTCCGGTCGTTCGTCTACGGTCTCGACCACAAACCCCACTCGCCCGACCGT
>JBBTSF010000004.1:0-1701 GCA_038064815.1 Patescibacteria group bacterium | reverse complement strand
TTCGGCCCATCGTCAGTTTCAGGGCGCGGTCATACTAGGACAAAATCCTTGAATTGTCAAGAATCCTGTCCCACAAACCAAAACCACTTCACCCAACGGATGAAGTGGTCTGGCGGTCCCGAGTCGTGGCTTTTTGCCATACAGAGCACATGGCCTGCCACGTCGCTCGTGAGCGACGTGGTGGACCCAACGGGAGTCGAACCCGTAACTTCTGTTGTCAAATCAGGTGAGGTTACCGTTACCTCCATGGGCCCTCATGCGACTCGGGAAAACAAAAAGATCCCCCAATGTTAAACATAGGAGGATCTTAATGTGACAACAGAATTGAAGTATTACTACCTCACCTGATATTTAGATTAAATCAGATTTATAGATACTTGTCAACGATGGTTGTGTGGATAAATGAGCAAAAATTTATCTTTTCTGTTTCACTTTCGTCCCCCCTGCCGCATCTTCAACAACATAACCTCGTGCCTCGATCTCCATACGCAATCGATCGGACGCCGGCCAATCCTTTGCTGTGCGTGCTTGATCGCGTTCAGTGAGCAGTGCGCGAACTTCCTCAGGAATTTGCAATCGCTTATTTACAAATTTATCCAATCCGAGTCCGAGGACTTCATCAAAGTTTAACAACGATTGGGCTTTTGTGGATGTTGGAATGGTTTGATCTTCAACCATCTTCCACACCACCGCAAGCGCTTCTGGTGAGTTGAGATCGTCGCTCATCGTTTCATTAAACGACTGTTCATAGACATCAGACCCAGTGGCTGGCGCGTCCCAATCTCTCACTAAGTCTTGCAATCGATGCAACGCATTCTGTGCAGCCTCAAGCGCATCCCAAGTGAAGTTTAGCTTTGTCCGATAATGGGCTCCCAAAACAAGATAACGAAATGCGAGTGGATTGATTTGTTTCTCCACGAGATCTTGAAGCGTGTACAAATTCCCAAGCGACTTACTCATCTTCCCTCCATCGATCGTCAAAAATTCGCTGTGCATCCAGAAGCGCGCTTCGTAAACTCCGCAACACCCAACCGATTGCGCGAGTTCATTTTCGTGGTGAACCGCGATGTGATCAACACCACCTGTATGAATATCAAATGGAAACCCTAGATACTTTTTGGACATTGCCGAACATTCAATGTGCCAACCTGGAAATCCTTTTCCCCACGGCGACTCCCATTCCATCTCACGCTTCCCTTCTGCGGGCGAAAATTTCCAGAGCGCAAAATCTGTCGCAGACTTTTTCTCTTTCATATCGACACGTGCGCCAGCCTGTTTGTCTTCGGATTTCTGTCCGGACAAGATTCCGTATGATGGAAGTTTAGCCGTATCAAAATAGACTCCATCCGAAGTCGTATAGGTAAATCCATTTCGTTCAATCTCCTGAATCATCTCGATCTGTTCTGAAATATGATCCGTTGCTTTTGGATATTGATCCGCAGGTTTGATGTTGAGAAGAGTCAAATCATTAAAAAACGCCTGCGTGTAAAACTCCGCGATCTCGTAAGCGGTTTTCCCTTCACGTCGCATCGCAAGAAACATCTTGTCCTCCCCTTCATCCGCATCATCTGTCAGATGCCCAACGTCCGTAATATTCATGATGAGTTGGACATTGAATCCCTGAGAGCGAAGGGTTCGATTCAACAAATCCGCAAACAAAAACGCCCGCATATTTCCAATGTGGGCAAACCAATACACCGT
>JBBTSF010000003.1:0-4704 GCA_038064815.1 Patescibacteria group bacterium | reverse complement strand
CTCTTTTATGAGAAGAAGATGTGGGTCTTCAAAAGAAAGCATGATAGGAGCGGATGCTTTTTGTACGGCACAAAATCCACCGCGCATCTGCGGAGCAGAAGGAGTGGGGCGACAACTTGTGGTTTGGAGAAAAAAGAAAAAAGAAAAAAGCATGCTCGCGGTGAGAATACAGGCAAGTTGGCGCATCCCCTTTTTCATAACCGCTCAATTTTAGCACAGTGTCGTGTGGGCAAAGAAGTGTATAATGTTTTTATGAAAACGCTCAGCAGTCTCATTACAGACTTTTTGGAATATCTCGAAGTAGAACGAGGACGATCGGCTCGTACGATTCGTAACTACGATTTTTATTTGCGCCGATTTTCTACTTGGGCACAAAATCCAACACCCAACAAAATCACCCGCGAGATGATTCACAAATATCGGCTTTGGCTGAATCGATTGCAAGAAGGACGCCAAGAAGAGATGCTGAAAAAAAGTACACAGAATTATCATCTCATCGCGCTTCGCTCTTTTTTGAAATATCTCGTGAAACAAGAGATTCCCTCACTTGCACCTGAACAGATTGAACTGGCAAAACAATCCCAACGCACGGTCAATTTTTTGGAAGCAGAAGAATTGGGACGTTTGCTGGTGATGCCAAAAAAGGAACAGGGCGAGACGATCATTTCTCTTCGTGATACCGCGATTCTTGAGCTTCTTTTTTCAACCGGATTACGCGTGAGTGAACTTGCGAGTCTGAAAATCGAACTCGTCAATTTAAAACGCGATGAGTTCACGGTTCGAGGAAAAGGTGATAAGCCACGCTTGGTGTTTCTTTCCCCTGCTGCAAAAGAAGCGATCAAGCTGTATCTTTCAAAACGCAAAGACACCTCGCCTTACATGTTCGTTTCTCACGATCGCGCAAAAAAAGAACGCGCAAGTTCTGCCCCACTCACTCCCCGATCGATTCAGCGCACGGTTGAGGGATATGCAAAAAGAGCCGGGATCACAAAAAAGATTACCCCACACACGCTTCGTCACACGTTCGCAACAGATCTTCTTCTTTCTGGTGCGGATATCCGCAGTGTGCAATCCATGCTCGGACATCAATCCATCACGACCACACAGGTGTACACACACATCACAAACAATCAGATGAAAGAGGTGTATAAAAAGTTCCATGGGAAGAGTAGAGAATAATATGCAAACATATAAACACACTCAAGTTGGGAAATTCGTTGCGGTCTTGTTGGGAATGCTCGTCGTCTACGAGTTCTGTATGATGTTCTTTCTTTTTCGTACAGGTGAGCTGAATATGCAATCGTATTTGGCAATCACTACAAGCACAAGCCTCATCTTTGTCGCTCTCCTCGCCTTATTTTTTAGTCTGACTGTTGAAGTAAATGATCAAGTCCTGCGCCTTTTTTTCGGAGTCGGACTTATTCGAAAATCCTGGCGGCTGAGTGAAATAAAGTCTGTCCAGGTTGTTCAAAATAAATGGTGGTATGGATTGGGGATTCATCTCACACCAATCGGATGGGTTTACAACATCGGTGGACTGATGGCTGTGGAGATTGAGATGAAAAATGGAAAGAAGTTTCGAGTGGGGTCGGATGAGGCGCAGATGTTGGAGATGGAACTAAAAAAACACATAACGACATAAACAAAAAAGATCCTGAACAGTCAGGATCTTTTTTGTTCTGGTGGCCCGAGGAGGGTTCGAACCTCCGACCTTGGGCTTAGAAGTCCCCTGCTCTATCCAACTGAGCTATCGGGCCAACAGACACCTCTTTATTGTTTCAACCGACGCCAAAGAGTATCCTGATTTTAGCATAAGATCAAGACATATGAACAAACGCGTTTTTATTGTGCATGGCTGGGGTGGGCATCCGAATGAAGGATGGTTTCCGTGGTTGAAAGGTTGTTTGGAAGAAAAAGGATTTGAAGTTTTCGTTCCTCAACTTCCAGATACAGAACATCCCCGTATCGGATCGTGGGTTTCAACACTCGCGCAAGCAGTTGATATTGCAGATGAGCAAACCTATTTTGTTGGTCACTCAATGGGATGTCAGACGATTGCGCGTTATCTCGAATCTTTACCCGATGAAATGAAAATCGGCGGCGTGGTTTTTGTTGCTGGATATTTTAAACGTCTCACGAATTGTGATGAGACACCAAAAGACAAAATTACTTCTGAGCTTTGGATGAACGCTCCGATCGATCTTCAAAAGGTTGCGTCTCATCTTCCAAAAAGTGTCGCGATTTTTTCTGACGATGATCCATTTGTTCCGTTCGATAACCAAGAAGATTTTCGAAATATTTTTCATTCCAAAATTGTTTTGGAAAACAGTAAAGGGCATTTGAATGGTCCTGAAGATGGAGTGATGGAACTGCCGAGTGCACTGTCTGCCCTTTTAGAAATAAGCTTCAAGTATGATCGACGTCAAAAGTGAAATCATCAAAAAGGTTTCTGAAGAAGTGAAGGCGCGTCTTTCCAACCAGGAATCCGGTCATGATTGGTGGCATGTTCTGCGCGTTTGGAATAATGCAAAATTGATTGCGAAAAATGAAGAGGTCGATTTATTCACAGTCGAACTCGGTGCGTTGTTACATGATATTGCCGATTGGAAGTTTCATGATGGGGACGACAGCGCGGGGCCAAAAGCAGCGCGTGGGATTCTTGAAGCCAACATGGTTTCACCGGATGTTATCGAACAGGTGTGCCAAATTGTTTCCATGGTTGGGTACAAAGGTGCGGGTGTGACAACGGACATGGCGACGAAAGAAGGCGAGGTTGTTCAAGATGCGGATCGTTTGGATGCACTCGGCGCGATCGGCATCGCACGCACCTTTCTTTATAGCGGTCACAAAAATCGTTTGATGTATGATCCAGCCCAACCGCCCGTCATGCATGAAAGTTATGAGGCCTATAAGAAAAATACGAGTCCAGCCATCAACCATTTTTATGAAAAGTTGCTGTTGCTAAAGGATCGGATGAATACAAAGACGGGGAAAAAGTTGGCAGAAGGTCGGCATGCGTTTATGGAGGAGTATTTGGCGCAGTTTATGAAGGAGTGGGAGGGGAAGGAGTAAAGAAGGGATCAACAAAAAAACTTCCAGTTTATCTGGAAGTTTTTTAGTGGGGCGGCTAACGGGAATCGAACCCGTAACAGAGGTACCACAAACCCCTGTGATAACCTTTTCACCATAGCCGCCACGTCGCAGGAGGCTCAAAATTGGCGATCTTTCGTTTCAAATCTCCGCGCAAAGCCTCAACGTACATTTAGGTACGTATCGGCTATGTGCTCGATTTGAAACGAAATCTCATCCAATTTTGAGCCTCCTGCTTCACGCGCTGCGTGCGCAACTCACACGCGAGAGAATACCGTATCTTTTTAGGAAGATCAAGTCATCCACCCCGGAGACTTGACGCCTTTTGGGGGTCGGGTTATACTCGGCCGCGTTCGCTCGATACCGTTTCGAGCAGCCCAGCCCTTCATGGGGTTGGTCGGGCTGAACCGGGCATCTCGCTCGGGGAGGCAAACACCATGTGGCGCGCACCGTGTGCGGCCACTGCGACGACAGAGAAGGACATCTCCGATGAAGAATCGTTTCGCTCCGATCTCCGATCTCAAGGGCCTCAGCCTCTCCCCCCGCATCCGCACCACCACCGAGGGCGTCTACGTCCGCTCGATCACCGGCTCCCCGGAGCAGGTCGGCCAGGCGATCAAGACGCTGCTCGACGACGGCTACGACGCGGGTGGCATGCTCGCCATCGGCGCGGGTACCGAGGACAGCAACATCACGATGCACCTCGTGCTCCTGGACACCGACCCCGGCACCACGGCCATCGAGCTGCGGGCGGACGTCGACAAGGCGCTCATCAAGGCCCAGCGCCAGGACGAGTTCAGCTACGCCAACATGCTCGGCACCCTGTCCACCACGGGCAAGGGCAACGAGCACATCCGCGTGGCCACCTTCGGCGGCGACTTCCAGTTCGAGACGGACGCCCAGCAGGCCTTCGACACGGTCTTCGACCGGCTGTTCGACAAGGACGGCAAGGTCAACGGCGCCAAGAACGAGACGCGCGTCATGCTGCTGATCGGCACGGACGACAGCCGCTGCGTGCTGGTCGCCAACCCCGGGCAGGACTTCAAGGTCCTCCCGAACACGGAGTTCGGCACCGAGCGCCACGCGCTGATCGGCCAGACCTTCGTGGTCGGCGAGTACGACGGCAACAAGGTCGCCGGCCTCAAGGCCGAGACGATCAAGGCCTGGCTCGACGGCAGCGACGACGCGACGATCGAGTACGCGACCGCGGAGCTCCGCACCGGCGGCAAGATCACCGAGATCGCCATCGTCGACGGCTCCAACCAGAGCACCCTCTTCACGCTGAACGGCGGCGACTTCGCCTACGTGCCCGCCAGCGTCGAGTGGAAGAACGGCGAGCTCCAGCTCACCACGGACACCACCAAGGCCACCCCGGTCGCGATGGTCGACGCGAGCTACCAGCCCATCGTCCGCATCAGCGCGGCGCCGGGCACGAAGCAGGGCACGACGACGCAGTTCGCGGTGACCACGGTCGACCAGAACGGCGGCGACAAGGTCCTCACCTTCGGCCACACCGAGAACATGCCGGCGGCCTTCAAGGTCACGGCGAACGCCGCGGTCCGCGACGAGGTCTACGCCACGGCGTAGCCCGCGGCCCAAGCCGCATCTCGAGGC
>JBBTSF010000002.1:10809-15570 GCA_038064815.1 Patescibacteria group bacterium | reverse complement strand
TGATTTTCTGTTTGAAAGGTTTTTGCGAGTCGTGGAATGAGCGTTGTTCTTGGAATACCTGTGGAAGACCACTCAGGATCCACAAAGATAAAATCAATGTTCCGTCCCTTTAGTCGGTCTGTGTAACGGAGAATGCCGGCTGTGTCTCCACCGGCAGCAGGGTAAAGAACACGCAAAGGCCGTTCATTTTGTGTAAACGTATCAATGTATGCGTCAAGAATTTCCGTCATCACAAATGCATGTTCGCGCGGAACACTTTCAACTTCTGGGTTTCTGCTAAAAAAACGTTTCAGTCTAGAGCTTGCTTGGTAAGCCTTTACTTTTTCTTGATAGATCCTGAATTTTTCAGGATCATTCTCGCAGACAATTTCCTTGAGATATTTTTCTTTAATCCGTTCTTTATTGAATACCCCTGCCACTCTTTCCAAAAAGACTTCTCGCTTTTTCTCTCCTTCGATACGCGAAGAAATGTCTGTGATGGTCGCTTCTGCGTGTTGTTGATCGCGTGCGGCTAATGTTTCTTTGTCCAAAACAGCCTCAGGACGCCGTGTTGGTCTGTCGAGTACGCGTTTTGGGGATCTTCGATATTCCTTTGCCGTTTCGTCGTGCAAGCCGTCGAGCAGTGCCATAAAGCAAATTTAAATGAGTAGCTCCATCATAAACAGTTTTGTGCTAAAATGATACGCGAATATGTCCACAGAGCCATTTGGAAAATTGAAGGAGATTTTACCCACACCAGCGAGTGTTGAAGTTGGACAACCACCGCAGGAAACGCAAGAAATTCAAGAAGCTCAGGAGGTTCGAGAAGTTCCAGAAGCTCCAGAAACGAATGAATCAACAGAGTCGGATGCGGTTGCCGGAGAGATTCTTTCATCCACTGATCCGGTTGTTGCGCCAGCACCTGTGGCGATTGTGAAAAAAGATCGTCTGACCAGAGAAGTGGAAGCGATTCTGGAAGATGATCTGACGGATTTGTATTTATCCATGCCTGCGGATAAGCAACTTCTGTTTCGCCAAAAAGGGGAAGAGACGTTGTCGAAAATTCGTGTGCTTCTTTCGCAAACCAAACTGAATGCAAAAAAGATTTTTGATTTGATTGCGGAGTGGCTAAAAATGATCCCGGGCGTGAATCGATTTTTTCTTGAACAAGAGGCAAAAATAAAAACAGACAAAATTCTTCTTGTGACGGAAGAAGAACGTAAAGAATCTTTGTGATCCTTTTGCAAACCCTTCTTCAGCCAGAAATCCAGCTTGTGCGGGTCGATAATATCGATCTGTCCGTTTATCTTCCGTTACTCTGGATCCCGATTCTAATCGGAGTTCTTGTGGCATGTGCGTATATCGCCCGCTTCTTTCTTCATAAGTGGGGATGTGCGCATCACGCGATGTTTGAAAGTCGAACGCTCCTCATTACGTTGCCAAAATTTCGACACGAAGGAGAAACCGAACGCGGTCCACAAAAAGAACAGGTTCAAGAAGCGATCGCGGCTGCGGAGTCTGTGTTCTCGGCTCTGGGTGGACTCAAAGCACAGCGCGGTCTCCACGTGTGGCTCTACGGTCGTGAGGATGAATATACCTTTGAGTTGATCGTCGAACATCGCGTCATTAAATTTTACGTAACGCTCGCTTCTGACCAACAACAATTTTTTGAACAACAACTTTCCGCGGCATATCCTGACGCCTATATCGAACAGGTCGAGGATTACAATTTGTTCGGACCTCAATCCGTCATTTTGGGAAGCTATCTCAAATTTACGCGCGAGAGTGCCTTCCCGATTAAGACCTATCGAAAATTAGATCAAGATCCACTCAACAGTCTCACAAACGTTCTGACAAAAGTTCCAGAAGGCGAAGGAGCCGCGTTTCAGTTTGTGGTGCGTTCTTCCTACAAAAATTGGCGCTCACGAGGTGTGCATATTGCGTCTCGGATGCAGCAAGGCATGAGCATGGAAGATGTGCTTAAAGGAAAAAAGAAAGAGAAACCAAAACCAGGGGAACAAGAGACTCAATATCATTTGTCCCCACAGGAACAGGAAGCGATCAAAGGACTAGAAGAGAAGGCGAGTAAGGCGGGGCTCGATGTGTGTGTTCGTCTTGTGGTGGCTGCACAAACAGCCGCGGCCGCGGAGATGACCTTGCAAAACATGCTGAACGCGTTTTCGCAGTTCAACATTTATCAGTACGGCAATTCGTTTGCGAAAGCGATGCCACGATCAAAAACGCGTTTGATCCAAAGTTTTATTTATCGGGAATTTGATGAAAAGTATCGTATTGTTATGAACTCTGAGGAGCTTGCGAGTTTGTGGCATCTTCCTCTTCCGTGGACAGAAACACCAAACATTAAGTGGCTGGGTGCGCGTGCGGGAACGGTTCCGTCAAACGTGCCAAGTGAACCGGGCGACGGTAAACTCGAGCTTGGGTACAACGTCTATCGTGGAATCAAAACACCTGTCTACATGAAGCCGGCAGATCGCACGCGGCACATGTATCTCATTGGAAAATCCGGTTCGGGAAAATCTCAAACGATTGCGAAGTACGCCATTCAAGATATTCAGGCTGGCCATGGAGTCGCGGTGGTTGATCCTCACGGAGATTTGATTGAACATATTCTTGCAAACGTTCCACGTTCCCGTGTCGATGATGTGATTTTGTTTAATCCGTCCGACACGGAACGACCGATGGGACTCAACATGCTTGAGGCGAAAGATCCTTCCATGAAAGATTTTGCGGCGCAGGAAATGGTGGCGATTTTTTACAAGCTCTTTCCACCAGAAATGATCGGTCCGATGTTCGAACATCACATGCGTAACGTGATGCTCACACTCATGTCCGACACAGATCATCCAGGAACGATCGCAGAAATCCCACGCATGTTCTCAGATGAAGCGTTTCAAAAAGTCTGGCGTGCAAAAGTCACCGATCCTGTTATTCGATCGTATTGGGAAAATGAGGTGGATAAAACGTCTGACTTCCACAAGTCTGAAATGCTTGGGTACATGATTTCGAAAGTTGGTCGTTTCGTCGAAAACGAAATGATGCGCAATATTATTGGGCAAACGAAATCCAGTTTTGATTTTCGGGAAGTGATGGATAAGAAAAAGATTTTGCTCGTCAATCTTTCAAAAGGAAAAACGGGTGATGTGAACGCCGAGCTATTAGGAATGATCATTGTATCCAAACTTCAGATGGCTGCGCTTACGCGAGCCGATATTCCAGAAGCCGATCGACACGACTTTTTTCTCTACATCGACGAGTTTCAAAACTTCGTCACCGATTCGATCGCAACGATTCTGTCTGAGGCACGTAAGTATCGTTTGAATCTGATTATCGCGCATCAATACATCGGTCAGCTCGTGAAGAATAACGATTCAAAAATTAAGGATGCGGTATTTGGAAACGTTGGAACGACGTTCACAGCGCGTATCGGACCGGAAGATGTCGAGACATTAGGAAAAATTTATTCCCCAGAATTTTCTGGATACGATTTGATGAACTCAGATAAATTCACTTGGTATGTTCGCATGATTGTCGATAACGCACAGGTGAAACCGTTTACCATGAATCTCTACCCAGCGCCAAAAGGAGACCCAGAATTGGCGGAAGGAATCCGAGAGCTGTCGCGATTGAAGTATGGACGTGACAAGCGTCTGGTCGAAGCAGATATCTTAGAACGTACGCAAATTGCCGCGTCGCGTGGGCCAATGCCTTCGCCGATCGGGGAGAAATAATATGGATGAAGAATTTTTCGAAGAAGAAAATCTGTTCGAAGTCGAACCTGAAGTCGAAGTGCATGCAAGCAATATCGAACATGGGGAAACGCGTAATCGACTTGCGGTACAGATGCTCAAAAAAGTGCGCGATAGTATCACGCACGTGGTTCAGTTGCTCGAAGCGGGGGACACAACTCGCGCGACCCGTCAGCTTGTCGATTTGGTGACGCACGATGCATCTGTCACACGCGATCTACAAATGAAAACAGGAAGCCGTGTGATCGAAGGTGTCTTTGATGGCGTCATGATGATTGGCTCTGATGGCGCGCGTTATCAAGTTCCAGCGAACTATGCGTCCAAGTCGCGTTTGGTCGAAGGAGACATGTTGAAACTCATCATTCAACCGAACGGCACAAACGTTTTTAAACAAATTGGGCCGGTGGAGCGACAGCGTATTGTCGGAAAACTTCACCTCGATCCATCCACACAAGAACACGTTGTCGCATGCGAAGATCGGGTGTATAAAGTGCTCGCTGCCAGTGTCACATACTATCGCGGAATGCCAGGTGACGAAGTCGTTATTTTGGTTGCACGTGATGGGAATTCTGGTTGGGCAGCGGTTGAGAATATTGTAAGTGGAAAATAGCATGTCCCAAGCGATTTATCGTGTGTATCGTCCATCCACGTTCGCAGAACTGACTGGGCAGAAACACGTGTCGACCACGATTCAGAATCAATTTACGATGGGCCATCTCGCCCAGGCGTATTTGTTTACGGGTCCACGTGGAGTGGGAAAAACGACGACGGCACGACTTGTGGCGAAGCTCGCGAATTGTGAGAAGCCGGAGAATGCGGAGCCTTGTAATGAATGCTCATCTTGCGTTCTTGTCGCATCTGGATCCTCATTGGACGTCTACGAAATCGACGCGGCTTCGAACACAGATGTGGAAAACGTTCGCGAAAACGTGATTAAAAGCGTTCGCTTCGCCCCCAATCAACTCAAGAAAAAAATTTACATCATCGACGAGGTCCACATGCTTTCGACCTCTGC
>JBBTSF010000002.1:9094-10709 GCA_038064815.1 Patescibacteria group bacterium | reverse complement strand
TGTGCGCGAGATGCGGAAAGTCTTTTGCAACAAGTGCTCGCACTCGGAGAGAAAAAAATTACGCTCACCGAAGCGTCTCTCATTCTCCCGATGACAAACAGTGTTCTGGTCGACGAATTTCTGGCGTCTCTTTTCGCACACGATGCAGCAACCTGTATCACAAGCTTGAACACAAATCTTGAACAAGGTTTGGATCTCAAATCATTCCTGAACGAAGTCATTGATTCGCTCCGAGAAACACTTCTTGCACAACTTGGCACGGGGAAAAAAGAAAGAGATCCGATTTTTTTGCGCAAAGCAATTAACGCACTTCTAGAAGCAAGGTCTCGTATTCGTTCCGAACATTTACCACAACTTCCTGTAGAACTCGCGATTGTGGAGTTGTGTCTGGGGGAAAGAATCGAGGTGACTGAGAAGACTGAAGGGGTTGGAGGGGGTTTTAAGAAGCAGGAGGTTGGTTTGAGTCGTGTATCCGGCGGAGCCGGACCCGGCTCCGCCGGGAAAGAGCTCAAAGAAGTTGTGGAAATCAAAGAGATGAAAGAAGTTCTGGAGGTTCGAGAGGCTCAAAAAGTTCCGGTAGAGCAAAATCTCATTGTTGCCGAAGAGACGGTGTTTGATACGATTCCGGTTTTGAGTTTGGATGAAGTCCGACAAAAATGGCCGGAGGTGTTTGATCAGATCAAAGAATGTAACGCGTCGCTCCCACTTTTCATGCAATCTTGTGAGGTCAGTGAAGTCACCGCAGGACATGTTGAACTTGCGTTTGAGTATGATCTGTATGTGCAGACGGTCAACAAAGAAAAGAATCGCCTGGTCATCGAAGAGGTTTTAAAGCGTGTGTTGGGTCGGTCGATGAAAGTCAGGGCAGTCGCCGCAAAGCCCAAAACAGATGAAACGCTCAGTGCATTGATTGGAGAATTCGGCGGAAGTATTGTTTAGGGAATAAAAAACCGAGGATGGAGAATCCATTGACCATGAACGAGTCTCGTGTTATCTTTCGTCCATTCTCAAAGAGATATTCCGGGATCGTCTAGCGGCAGGACACCAGGTTCTGGACCTGGTTACCAAGGTTCGAATCCTTGTCCCGGAACCAAGAAAACAGACCATTTGTATGGTCTGTTTTCTTTTGGAAGTTTGAATTTGACACTGACGATTATCGCTTAGCTGCGTAAGAAATAATCGCGTCTGCGACATCGACTCCTGTGACGCGTTCCAATTCTTTGAATCCAGGGTTTGCGTTCACCTCGAGCACAAGCGGACCGCGATCGGATCGGATGAGATCCACGCCAGCAACTTCAAGTTCAAATAGACGAGTCACAGATAGTGCGAGTTCGCGTTCTGTTTTTGTAAGCTCAACCGAAATCCCCGTTCCGCCATTAGAAGTATTTGCACGTACGTCTCCGCTTGGTGCCTGTCTTTGCATCGCCGCGACAACTTCACCTCCAACGATAAACACACGCAGGTCAGAGGTTTTTGCTTCTTTGATAAATTCCTGCACGATCACCGGATTTCCATCTCGAAGCGCTAAATACTCTGCGATCGGCCGACAACTCATCTCGTCGGGAACATAAAAGACCCCTTTGCCGATCGCTCCAAACGCGACTTTTAAAATAAC
>JBBTSF010000002.1:6491-8994 GCA_038064815.1 Patescibacteria group bacterium | reverse complement strand
GGCAGTGGTTCGTTGTCGTATAAAATTGTTTCGTCGCCAATCGAAAAGTTTGGTTCATAGAGACGAACCACCTGATGTCCACGCGCGATCGCGGCTTCTTCTAAACGTTCCACTCCTGCGTAGCATTCGTTTGAAGGTTCTGAAAAAATGAGAATAGCAATCTTCATAGGTTTATTTCGCCATGAAGATACGCTCGGTTGAAAGCGGATGAAGCGCATCACGTGTAGACAATCCGTTTGATCTGAGTCCGTCGTGGAGCATTTCGTTTAAGACAGACTCAACATCGACCACAGTCAGCGCCGCATGCAATCGATCTTTGTATGGCTTTGCGCCATCAACGCCGCGAAAGTACCAACTCAAATGTTTTCGAAAAGTTGGCACGCCACGCTCTCCGTACTGTTCAACATGAAATCCAAGATGTGTCTTGATCATGGCGATGCGTTCTTCGAGCGTAACCGCGTGTGGAGTTTTTCCATCGAGGAGGTCGTAGATCTGTTGAAAGATCCAGGGATTTCCGAGCGCGCCTCGAGCGATAAGGATGCCATCGCACTGAGTCGTCTCCAACGCCTTCAATGTCAAAGGCGCTGTGTGGATATCGCCGTTTGCGAGCACGGGGATGGAAACGCCTTGTTTCATTTTCGCAATTTGATTCCAGTCTGATTGTCCACTGTAGCCTTGGGCCTTTGTGCGCCCATGAATTGTAATCATGTCCGCGCCGGCAGCTTCAATGACTTTGGAGAATTCCAAACATTCATTCGGATCGCTCCAACCCGTTCGGATTTTGATGGAAAGGGGAACACTGACAACCTCTTTTATTTTTTTGATGATCTGTGTGGCAAGCGCCGGTTCTTTCATCAGCGCCGCTCCGTTAAAGTTGTGGACGATTTTATAAACCGGACACCCCATGTTGATATCGAATCCTTCCGGATGATGCTGTTCTTGAATAATCCGGGCGGCTTCTGCCATCACGTCTGGATCAGATCCAAAAAGCTGTTGCACAATTGGACGTTCGTCTGGATGAATCTCCGTCATGCCAAGCGTTTTCTCATTTCCCCGCACGACAGCTTCGGCTGAAACCATTTCACGAAAGACAATAAGTGGGGAATGTTGGTGTGTTGGAGAGACGCTGCGTACCGCGCGACAAAAAGCAGAGTCCGTCATGTCGGCCATGGGGGAGAGGGCGATGATGGGTCGTGGCAGTTTTTTCCAGTCGAGAATCATAACGAAAGGAGGCTACACGAAAAATGCATTTGGATCAAGATTGTTGTATACTCGGGGACAATATGTCTAAACATTCTTCTTCGATTTTTCTGTACGTCGCCGCGGCAATCGTGGTGATTATTCTCATTGTTTTTGTGGTGCGTAAAGGATCAGAACCTTCCGTGTATACTCCGTTTGCGCAATGTCTTACAGAAAAAGGGACAAAAATGTACGGCGCGTGGTGGTGTCCACACTGCACAAATCAAAAGGCACAATTTGAAGGAGCGTTCGATAAGGTGACTTATATTGAATGTTCAAATCCTGGATCGCGCAACATGAATCAAATCTGCAAAGATGCAGGAATTGAAGGATTCCCTACATGGGAATTTGCAGATGGAACACGTCAATCGGGCGAAATCCCCCTTGCGAAATTGGCAGAAAAAACCGGCTGCGTGCTTCCTCAATAAACGTTGTGACGACCAAGCAACTTACTCATGCGATCAGTCTGTGTGCCGTCATTGGTCTTGTTCTTTCGATTTATTCATTGCTACACAACGCCGGTCTGACCGATGGAACCATTTGTACATTGAATGACACAATCAACTGTGACGTCGTGAACAAAGGTCCGTTTGGAAAAATTGCAGGAATCCCTGTCTCGCTGATCGGAGTGATTGGTTACGCATTTCTTTTGGTGGCTGCACAGCTCAAACAAAGAAACACCTCTGATCGATCATTGAGTGTTTTTTTGTTGCTGGCATCGCTAGGAGGGTTTGCTTTCAGTCTCTATCTCACCAGCCTCGAAGCGTTTGTCCTTCACGCCTGGTGTCTGATTTGTCTGACTTCACAACTCTTGATTCTCATCATCACTGGCCTGGCAATTCGTTTATTCATTTCTGAACGATCTTGATATGCAACTTTCTTTTCATGGCGCGGCGCGCGAAGTGACCGGCTCGTGTCATCTTGTTAAAACAAAAGGGTCAGACGGAAAGGAATACCAAGTCCTTATTGACTGCGGAATGTTCCAGGGAGAACAAATGTGTGGAAATAAAAATTTGGACACGTTTGGATTTGACCCAAAAGAAGTGAGCGCCGTTCTCGTGACCCACCCGCACGCCGATCACACCGGACGACTTCCAAAACTCATCAAAGAAGGCTATCGCGGAAAAATTTTCATGGTGCATCCGTGCGTGGGGCTGACGAAACTCGTTTTGGAAGATGCGCATCACATCATGGAAGAAGATGCAGAGAAGTGTGGAAGTTCTGTGTTATATGATTTGAAAGATTTGCTCGAAGCGTTTGATCA
>JBBTSF010000002.1:2326-6391 GCA_038064815.1 Patescibacteria group bacterium | reverse complement strand
AAATCCGTTCTTCTCATTCCGGCATTTTCTATTGAGCGCACACAAGAGTTGCTCTACGCACTCGACCAGATTCTGGAACATGATCTGAAAACGTCGATGCCAATTTTTCTCGACAGCCCAATGGCGATCAAAGCCACACAGCTCTATCGAGACTTCAAAGAGTATCTTCGTTTTGACGTTCCGATCTTGGGAGAAGGCGATCGTGATTTTTTCAGCTTCAAAAATTTACGTGAGACGCTTTCGGTGGCGGAGTCAAAAAGTATTAACGAGTCTCCCATGCCAAAAGTAATTATTGCTGGTTCCGGGATGATGAACGGTGGTCGTATCATGCATCATTTGATGCGATATCTTCCCAGCGCAAAAAATATGTTGCTTATCATCGGCTATCAAGCGGCGGGGACGATCGGTCGACAGATTTACAATGGAGCAACGCGTGTGAAAATTTTTCGCGAAGAAATTCCCGTCCGCGCGCAAATCGCCGCGATCGGTGCCTTCTCCGCCCATGCTGACATGAACAAGCTCACCCGCTGGCTTCATCCAGAAGATGGCAAAATGCCAAAACAGATTTTCTTGGTCCACGGCGATCCAGATGCAAAAGAATCCTTCGCAAAACATCTGCGCGATGAATTACACACAGAAATCGTGATTCCGGAGTATAAGCAGACGTATACGATTTGATTTCTAAAGAAACAAAAGCGCCAAGTACATGGGCGCTTTTGTTTTTGACGATTCAGTTCATGGATTGACGCAACGCCCCAAATTACGTAGGGTAGGCGCGTCCTTTGTGTATGGGACGAGGAGGTGAGCAGATGAGGAAGCGAGATGAAAACGATCCCCACTCGGCGTACGAGGTGGGGATGCCGCGGATGGTTCACTTGGACCTGTTCCTGATCGTCGATTTCGCGCGCAAAGTGCTTGCGGGAGCGGCGACCATCACCTTCGATCGTGGTGGGGAAGAGACAACGCTCGACACGCGCGACCTCAACATCGTGTGCCTGAAGGTCGGCGACGGACCGGACATTCCGTTCGAGGCAAGCGCGCCGCATCGCGTACGCGGAACGGCGATTCGATTCGTGGTGCCCGTGGGGAGGAAGATGACGGTCACGTATGAGACCTCTCCGAAGGCTTCGGGACTTCAATGGCTCGAGCCTGAGCTGACGCTCGGCAAATCGCATCCGATGCTGTTCACACAGGGGCAGGCGCTCAACGCGCCCAGCTACGTCCCTTGCCAGAACACGCCGTCCGTCCGCTTCACCTTCGATGCCACGATAGAAGTTCCCAAAGAACTCCGTGCGCTGATGGGAGGGGAACACGTCTTGCGTGAAAACAGGTACGACTCAATCACGGTCGAGCAGTGGCGCATGCCCCAGCCGATCCCGGCGTATTTGATCGCGTTCGCGGTCGGAGAGTTCCACTATTGCGACCTCTCGCTGCGTTGTCGCGTCTACGCCGAACCCGGCATCGTCTTTGCCGCAAGAGATGAGTTCGCCGACGTCGATGCGATGATCCAAGCGGTCGAAGCCAACTTCGGCGAATACGTTTGGGGCCGCTTCGACTTTCTGGTGCTGCCGCCGTCGTTTCCGTACGGTGGCATGGAGAATCCGCGACTCACATTCCTGTCACCCACGGTTATCGCGGGTGACAAATCCCTGGTGAACGTCCTTGCCCACGAGCTTGGCCATTCCTGGGCAGGCAACCTCATCGGCAACGCGGGCTGGATGGATTTCTGGCTCAACGAAGGGTGGACCACCTATCTCGAGTGGCGGATCATCGAGATCCTCTTCGGTACCGAGCGTATGTATCTCGAGATTCATGTGGCCATGGCAGGACTGCGCGCAAGCATGGCTTCGCTCGCAGACCGCGGCATGCCTCAGTACACCGCGCTTTCCGAAGTGGTTCCCGCCGACCTCGATCCAGACGATCTGGTCACGCTGGTTCCTTACGTGAAGGGCGCGCTGTTCCTCCTTCTGATGGAGCGCACGGTCGGCCGCGAACGGTTCGATCAGTTCATTCGTCGGTACATCTCCACCTTCGCGTTCCAGGCCATCACGACCGAGCGGTTTCTGGAGTTCGTCGAAAGCGAATTCCCATCCTTGCTCGTACAGATCGATTTGGACGCGTGGGTGTATGGTCAAGGCCTGCCCAGCAACGCTCCGGTGATCGTCTCCGCACTTGCCGATCAAGTCGAGACGCTTCTCGCGGCCAAGGTTCCTGCGCCCGCAGAGACGAATCTCGTCGCCATCTTCGTCCGTATGACCAAGGAATGGAACGAGGCCCAGTGGCATCTGTATCTGCAGAACATCGTCGGAAGGGTGACCGCAGAGCAGGTCGCCTGGCTCGACCAAACCTTCCAGCTCTCCTCTCGTCGCAACGCGGAAGTCTGCTTCGCCTTCCTGACCCTGGCGATTCGAGCCGGCTACGAGCCTCGCCAGATCAAGGCCAAGATTCGTCTGTTGACGCAGAAGGTCGGCCGACTCAAGTTCCTCAGGCCCATCTACACCGCGCTCGCAGCCACGCCCGCTGGCTACAAGCGCGCGCGACGTCTCTACCGCAAGGCTCGACCCGGCTACCACCCGGTCACGGCCAGCCAGATCAGCAAGCTGCTCAAGCGCCTGCAGCCCGCTGTCTGATCCCACTCCAACCTGCCGTCTCGGCCGGTTTTTTCTTTGTCAAACCGCTCTCTTTCGGGTAGGATACCGGCGTTATGGACCAATCTCACATTCGAAATTTCTGCATCATCGCGCACATCGATCACGGAAAGTCGACGCTTTCGGATCGCCTTCTTGAAGTCACAGGCACGGTCGACAAGCGCAATATGAAAGCGCAGATTTTGGATTCGATGGAACTTGAACGAGAGAAGGGGATCACCATCAAACTGGCGCCGGCACGAATGGGATACACCTCGAAAAAGACAAACTCGACGTATGTCTTAAACTTGATCGACACTCCCGGCCACGTCGACTTCACCTACGAAGTCAGTCGTTCGTTGGCGGCTGTCGAAGGAGCGGTTCTTTTGGTGGATGCGACTCAAGGCGTTCAAGCGCAAACGATCGGAAATTTATTTTTGGCGCTTGGTGAGGATTTGGAAATTATTCCTGTGCTCAACAAGATCGATTTGCCTGCGGCAGATGTTCCACGACGCAAAGCGGAATTGGTGCAGTTGCTCGGATGTGACCCTGATACGATTTTGGCTGTCAGTGGAAAAACGGGAGAAGGAGTTGATGCGCTTTTGGAAACGATTGTGGAACGCATTCCACCCCCATCCGGAGATCCATCGGCAAAAACACGCGCGCTTGTGTTTGATTCTTTTTATGATGACTATCGTGGCGTGATGGCCTATGTGCGTGTTGTGGATGGAGCAATCAAGAAAGATCAACCTGTGCGCATGGCCGTGACGGAAAAAGAATACACCGTGCTTGAAGTTGGTGCGGTGACACCTGGCGGTCGTGTGGCTTGCCAAACACTTGAGACCGGGCAGATCGGCTATGTCGTCACGGGCATGAAAGAAATTGGAGGCTGTCGCGTAGGAGACACGATCAGTAGTCGTGAGGAACACGCGGCCGCGCTTCCTGGATATAAAGAAGTACGTCCCATGGTGTACGCCGGCGTGTTTCCGCAAGAAGGTGACGCATTTGCGCGTTTGCGCGATGCGATGGAACGATTGAAACTCAACGACTCTTCGCTTGTCTACGAGCCAGAACATTCGCCTGCGCTCGGATATGGGTTTCGCGTTGGACTGCTCGGCATGTTGCATTTGGAAATTTTAAAAGAACGTCTTGAGCGTGAATTTGATTTGAGTCTTGTCGTGACTGTGCCATCGGTGGCGTACTCGGTTCGTTTGCGAAAAGGAGATACGATCGTCATTAAAAGTCCTATCGATCTTCCAGACAATTCATTTATTGAACAGATCGACGAACCATGGGTGAAGATTGATATTGTCAGTCCGTCGGAATATTTGGGTTCAATCATGCAGCTTGTGCAAGAACGTCGCGGCGTTTACAAGAACACGGAATACCTTTCAAGTGAACGCGCACTTCTTCATTACGAAATTCCCCTTGCGATGAT
>JBBTSF010000002.1:0-2226 GCA_038064815.1 Patescibacteria group bacterium | reverse complement strand
AAACGAAAAGTTCTCGAAAAACAGAAAAAAGGAAAAGCCCGCATGGCCGAACACGGAAAGGGAAAAGTGAATATCCCAACGGACGCGTATTTGAATGTGTTGAAACGAGAGTAAAAACAATACCGCCTTTGTGGCGGTATTGTTTTGGACCCGGGCATGGCTTGCCAGCCGTAGCCTCGGCGGAGGCTGGTGGATCCGACGGGATTCGAACCCGTATCTGCTGGTATCAACCCGGCTGAGGTTACCGTTACCTCCACGGACCCATCCATGTGCCCGGGATGAAAACAAAATACTCCCAATGCAAATAAATGCATTGGGAGTATTCAGGTTGATACCAGCACTTTGAAGGTTACCCCTCAGCCGTAATTTAAGAATACCAGATTTTCGTTTTTTGTCAACCGTTCCCTGTGCATAATCCATCTATCTTTTACCTGTTTGTTTGATAGGATAGGGATCTAGCAAAATATCTTTATGAAAAAGAAAGTAGAACGCATTTTTTGGACGATTATTGTGGTGATGGTTATTATCTCCATGGTGTTATTCAGTGTCAGTATTGGTTTGTGAACGAAAAAAAACCTACGTGGATCGTGGCAGATCCAGTGAGTTCTCAGACGATGGAGCAATTTACACATCATCGATTGCTTTTACAGTTGCTTTGGAATCGTGGACAGCGGACGTCGGAAGAGATGGATGTTTATCTCGCACCCGATTGGAATCGCGACAGTCACGGACCGGAATTATTTTTGCAAATGATCCCAGCGGTGAATCGTGTATTCGAAGCGTTTGAGAAAGGTCAGATCATCACCGTGCATGGAGACTATGATGCGGATGGTGTGTGTGGATCAGCCTTGCTTGTAACAGTGTTGCGAGATCTTTGTCGTTTAGGTGGATTTGATGAACAGACAATCACGTTCTACATTCCGCATCGCGAAAAAGAAGGATACGGACTTTCGATCGAAACCGTCGATCATCTCGCCACAGAGCAGAAAACGTCTCTGATTATTACGGTGGATTGTGGAATCAGTAACAAACCCGCGATCGATCGAGCGAAAACGCTTGGGATTGATACGATCGTTTGCGATCACCACACGATGCCTCAAGAACTTCCGGATCAAGCTATCTTGATTCATCCGCTTGTCCCGGGCGAAATTTTTCCGAACAAACATCTCTGTGGAACAGGTGTTGCCTTCAAACTTGGATGTGCCCTTTATACAGAAGCAAGACAGCGTGGACTCGCTGTCCCTGAAGGACAAGAGAAGTGGCTGCTTGATTTAGTCGCGATTGCAACTGTCACAGATGTCATGCCGCTTACGGGAGAAAATCGTGTCCTCGAAACGTTTGGGCTCACCGTGCTAAATAAAACACGACGAGTCGGTTTGCGAAAGCTTGTCGAAATTTCTGGGGGAAAGTTTGGTTCACTTGATACCACCTCAATCGGATTTCAGATCGGTCCAAGACTCAACGCGGCTGGGCGAATGAATCATGCAACCGAAGCGTTGAATCTTTTAATCGAAGAAGATGAAACCAAGGCGATTGAATTTGCACAAAAACTTCATCAAACCAATCAAGATCGACAACGTCTCTCACAACAAATTTATCTAGAAGCAAAAAAACAGGCGCAGGCACAACTCGATTCAAAACTCATTGTTGTCGTGGGTGCATGGCCGGCTGGGCTTGTGGGACTTGTCTCAGGAAAACTTGCAAGTGAATTTCATTTGCCGACCTACACGATTGGAAAAACAGAAGAGCTTTACGTTGGTTCAGGACGAACCGTTGGTACGTTCGATGTGACTCGTGCATTACACGCCGCTTCCGCACATTTAGAAAAATTCGGAGGTCATCCGCAAGCGTGTGGGTTTTCGATTCGCGGGGAAGAGCAGTTGGAAAAAGCGATTGCCGTTTTACGCGACTTCGCACAGACAAACGTAGACGAAGCAGAGCTCATTCCAAAACTTTCAATTGAAGCCGAAATTCCTTTGGAAGAAATTGATTGGAAATTATTTGAAGCGATTGAAAGTTGTCGACCGTTCGGTCAGGGAAATCCAGAACCGCTTTTTGCGGCACGTGGTGTTTCGATCGTTTCATTCTCTACGGTCGGATCGGATGGAAAACATTTGAAACTGACTGTCCAATCTCCGCAAGGAAAAATGTTTCCGGCGATTGCGTTTGGATTGGGAGAGGAGGCGGAACGTTTGTCTATTGGAGATGTGGTTGATATCGCGTTTC
>JBBTSF010000001.1:4069-7280 GCA_038064815.1 Patescibacteria group bacterium | reverse complement strand
CCGAACTGCCGCACGGCCGGGCCGACCGTCTCCCACCACTCCTTCTCCTTGAACATGTTCAGGAGGGTGTCGAGCTGGGCCGGTGTGATGCCAGCCTGCACGAGACGCGGAATGTCGGTGCGCTTGATGAACACAATGGGCCGCGTCGGCGCCACCGGGTTGCGCTGCTGGCCCTGCTGGCCCTGCTGCCCGCGCCGACCTTGCTGCTGGCCCTGCTGGCCCTGCTGCGCGGTCAGGTTGGCAGACAGCCAGGCGTCCGCCTCCCGGTAGTACTGGGTGACCGAGTGCGGCGAATCCGGAATCGCGCTGAGCACGACCGGAAAGCACTGGGTCACTGGGTCACGGTACTGGATCAGTCCGTCCGAATCCCGCTGGGGGACGAAGACAACTCCCGGCATCTGATGCCACCAGACGAGGTCGTCGATGCCGACGGCCTCCGCCTGGATCTGCGCCGTGTGACCCGTCATGAGGCGGGTCACCGCGTCCGAGATCGCCTCACCTGCCCCGAGCACGAGCCCGGGGGCGATCATTCGAGCCCACTTCTTGATCGAGACCACAAGCGACGAGTTGTCGCCCGGGAGGACCTTGTCCCAGAAGCTGGCTTTGCTGAGGATCGCCGAAGCCGCCGAAGCGGCCATGACCGGACCGAAGTCCGCGACTGCGCGGGCTCCCATCGAGGTCGCCTTCGCGCGCCCCTCAGTCATGAACGTGCCGGACGGATCCAGCGCGTCCGTGTACATACCGGCCACAGTGGCCACAACCCCGCGCCTGGAAGCGCGTGAGTTGTTGATGGACTTCGTGAGGGTCAGTTCCATCCAGCGCTCGGCTGCCTCTTTGACCATCTCTTCTTGGATCGTCGCCATGTCGCATCTCCTCTGTGCGCGGTTTAACCGCATTGCGTAACATAAAGAAACGAAGGAACCGTGAAGGCTGCCTCAAACAAAAAAGGTTGCCCTTTTTCGCTCAAAGCCGCCTGAAATGTTTCCTCCGTGCACGTTACCGCACACAGAAGAAGGGACCTTTATATCACATTTTGAGCAAAATGTCAACACTAAATAGCAATTAATTGGCTAAAATAAGATAAAAAAATGTCCATGATAGAAATCATGGACAAAATAGGCCTTTTGACGAAACCCCTTATTTTGAAAAATTCACCAAAAGGTCTCTCGCTTGAATCATTTTGGTAATAATCGCCCGATCTTGGTTACGCCCAATCAAAACCGCGCCCACCAACTGCCCTTTTCGACCAAACAACTGCGCCACCCCACCCTCTTCCGCCGATCCAAACAACTTCACTTCATCCGCTTCTTGCTTAGAAACATCCCCAATAAAAATAATCTCAAGTCCCAAAATATTCGTCGCGTACGAGGAAACCAGTGCAAACGGAACCTCCTGCCCCATCATGGATTTTGCCACATGTCTGCCTTGCATCTGCGCATTCATCCAGTTACCGACATGAACATGTCTACCGACGATCACATCATAAAACTCGGCAACGTCGCCGGCTGCGTAAACATCTGGCAAGTTCGTTTTTAAAAACGCATCGCACTTAATTCCAGATTCCACCTCGAGCCCTGCTTCGCGCATCCAAGAAAAATCTGGTTGAATGCCAATCCCGACTCCCAAAATAGAACAGCTGTGTTTAATTTCTTTCTCGTCAATCATGTCGAGCAGATTCACGTTTGGCATGATCTGCACTCCATGCGTGTCTAATTGTTTTTGAATGAGTGCACCCGCCTCGTGTTCCAAAACACGTGACCAAAAATACGAACCGCGAAGACCAACACGAGTTGGAACTTGGTGATGCGCAAAAAAGTTGATGTACTCACACGCAATAAATCCGCCGCCATAAACAGCTGCAGGACTGGTGCCTGTCCGTTCGCCTAATAGTTGTAAAAGATGATCTGCATCATCAAGTGTGCGCAAATAAGAAACACCTCGAAGGTCTGCTTCGATTGTGCGTAGCTCCCCTCCGGTCGCGATCAACAACTTGTCATACTCAAGTTCGCGACCATTCGAAAGCGTCACGAATTTATTTTTTGCGTTAAGACTGGTTGCCATCACGCCGGTCATCCATTCGGTATTTTTCTCTGCGTACCACGTTTCTTTCTTCAAAAAAACACGCTCACGCGGAATTTTTCCTTTCAAATAATGCGGAAGAAGCACACGCGAATAGAGCGGGTGATGTTCTTCTGAAACAATCGTAATTTCAGCATCTGGATCGAGTTTGCGAAGCTCTTCTGCAGCCGTCACACCCGCGATTCCACCGCCGATAATAACGTGGCGCATAGTTTATAACTCTGGAAACAACTGATTCCCTGCTTCATCAAAAATAAAAATGGCGAGGGTTGGGCAGGATTGGGCACCAAGAAGAATGTTCTCCAATTCGTCGTCTGTGACATCCATCCAGCGTTCGTAGGTTGGGCCGTCTGGTTGCTGGCCGTGATCGTATACGAGCGCTTTGTTTTCTTCGTTGAGTTGAAATGTTTCGGGTGAAATCGTTACACACGACGCCGCGCCGATGCACAAATCTTCATCTACTTTTACACGAATGCGAGGCATAGCTTCAACCAAAATATTTTTCTTTATAAAACCGAATGAGTTCTTCGACGGCTGGCAAACAACTTGGATTTCCGATTCCCACTTTTGTTTTTTGTTGAACCGCTTCGATCGTCGTCGCGCCTTCAAGCACGGCTTCTTCGATATCGTGATCGGTCACTTTTGAAACAGGATCAATGATACGAAACGCTTCAACCGTAATTTTATCAAACTTTTCCTCTCGGCGATAAAAGTCGTTGATCGCGTCACGCAACGCTTTGTCGCACAACACACTGCAATGAAACTTCCGCTGTGGAAGTCCACCAAGACGCTCCATAATATCTTGTGGTTTAAGCTTACGCGCTTCATCCAATGTCATCCCACCGTTTTCTGTCACCATCACGCTGGCCATCGAAGTCGAAGCGATCGCACTTCCACACCCAAACGTTTTCCATTTGAATTGCTGAATGCGTTCCGTAGCCGGATCCACCTGCATCCACACACGCAACTCATCTCCACACGCAGGCGAACCCACTTTTCCAATCGCGTTAAATTGCTTTTCATCCACTTCATCCCGAATAAAATTCTGCGGATTAAAAAAATGTTCCTTCACCACATCCGAATAAAACCAAGACTTCTTTTTGTCATGGCTCGCAACATCGCCTTTTGTTCC
>JBBTSF010000001.1:0-3969 GCA_038064815.1 Patescibacteria group bacterium | reverse complement strand
TTGAGACGAATTTTTGGAATGCGTACTTTGAGCTCTCTGATCAGTTTATCGCGCAATGGAATGAGCCGTTGCGTTTCTTGTTCTCGATCTGCTTGCACAAGCTCGAGTGCACGCGCCATTCCCATAATACTTGCCACGTCTTCTGTCCCCGGACGCAGTGCGCGTTCTTGAGAACCACCAAATTGAAGGGGTTGAAGTTTGATTCCACGCTTCACATACAAAAGCCCTGTTCCTTTTGGTCCATACATTTTTGAACCATTGAGTGTAAGCATGTCGACGTGAAGCTTTTCGATGTTGAGATCCAGATATCCAGTTGCTTGGCACGCATCTGTATGAAACACCGGCCAGGCATTTCCACTTTCCTTTCGCTGTTTCTGAATCAGATTCCCAATCTCTGCAATCGGTTGAATCGTTCCAATCTCATTATTCGCATACATGACCGAAACCAAAATCGTATCTGGTCGAAGCACTGCGGCGACTTGTTCGACGGACACCAACCCTTCGCGATCCGGTTTAAGATACGTAACTTCGAATCCTTCTTTCTTTTCCAAATGAATCATCGACTCCAAAACAGCATGATGTTCAATCGCAGTAGTGATGAGATGTTTGCCTTGTTTTTGATTGGCACGCGCATATCCAAGGATCGCCAAGTTATCGGACTCTGTTCCCCCAGACGTGAAAAGAATTTCGTCTGGTCGGATATGGAGAATATTTGCGATCGACTCACGCGCATCATCCAAGTCATCTTTGATTTCTTTTCCAAGCGAATGAAAGCTGGATGGATTTCCAAATTTTTCTCCAAGATACGGCAACATCACCTCGCGAACACGAGAGTCGATGGGAGTGGTGGCCGCATGATCAAGATAGACGTTTGGAACACTCATAGAAGTCTCAAAGGTAACAAAAAACCCTTGATTATTCAAGGGCTTCATCTTGCGGAAATCCGGCGTAAAGCTCTGGATCTTCAAGATATCTTTTTAAACATTTCTCTTTGCAAAACATCAACACTTTCCCAAGGTATTCCCGGGTCACGGCTTGGCCTAAATCTTCAATAGGATTGCGGCAAACGTCGCACAGGTCCCCATGTTCGGGAAGTTCGATTGGCTCAGACATAGCGTAGAGATTAGACTCTGACTCCAAAGTACCAGTTAACTGAGAGCGCAATCAAGTATCCAAACAGTGCAGCTATAAGCGAAACGCTGACCATCTCCATTCCACTGCGGATTGCCGATCGTTTTGTGTAGCGGGAAGACCAGACACCGACCAGAAAAAGAACAATAGCTGTGAGTGGGACGGAAAGAATGATTGCTTGAGAAATCGACAGAAAAAAATACGGCAGGAGCGGGATGAATCCGCCAAGGACATACGAAATCCCCATGACGATCGCCCCGCGAACCGGACGCTCCTCCTGAGAAAATTCTTTTCCCTCTTGAACACGAAGCGCACGCTCCGTTTCGTATGCAGATTTTGAAGACAAATAACTTCCCGCCGCCATGGATGTACACTCAGACGCAATAATCACGAACCCTGAGAGGATCACAAAAAACGTATTGTGTGTTCCCACAGCGATTCCGGTCAGTGCACCGAGTGTGGAAACCAACGAGTCTTCAAGACCAAACACAATCTCTCGAATCGACTGCGCAATTCCGTAACGCGGTATGTCTTTTTTCATAACAAGAAAATTATACTTCGTTTGTTTGCACAGACGAAATCCATTCGTTCAAAAGAGCTCCGAAATCAATCCCCGCCGCACGAAGCGCTTTGGGGACAAGAGAATTTTTTGTGAGTCCTGGAATGGTATTGATTTCCAAAAACCAAATCTCGTTTTGCTCGTCGACGATCATGTCTGTACGACTTAGATGTCGTGCACCAATTGTTTTATGTGCGAGCATCGCGATTTGTTTCAGTCGATCCGCAAGAGTCACATCAATCTGAGCCGGACAAATTTCATCGACGAGATTTGGATCGTATTTACTTTCAAAATCAAAAAAGGTCTTTTTAGATTTGATCTCGATCACGGGAAGCGCTTCGCATTTTCCCGCCCGGTCGATCACAGGAACCGTGAATTCCCTTCCAGAAATATAGGCTTCTACAAGCGTTGGATGTGTCAGAACAACTGTCTCGTCTGCACGAATAATTTGAACCCCAACCGAACTTCCTTCATCGATCGGTTTAAGAACAAAAGGAGCCTTGAGGGTGATCTCTTCAAATGAACGGACGATTTGAGATGGAGGTGTTTGAATCCCCACACGTTCAACCAACTGTTTGGTCACCGCTTTGTTCATTGCGACCGCATGCGCTTCGACATCCGAAAAAATGAACGGGGCGCCGAGTGTTTTTAAAAATCCCTGAATCGTTCCGTCTTCCCCACCTTTGCCATGAAAAACAGGAACGACAGCAGAAAACGTTTTTCGATTTGAAAGAAATGCATCTATGTCATTGGGGAAATCAAACATCGTGATTTCGAAAAATGGCAGAAGCGATTCCTGGACGGTTGCCGCGGATTGAAGTGCGATCTCCCGTTCAGAACTTGTCCCACCTGTGAGAATAGCGATAGATGCATGCATACAAAACAAATGGTAACACGACAAACAAAAACACGCCGTGAGGCGGTTTTATTTGCACTGGAGGCCTGAGAGGGATTTGAACCCTCGAATAGTGGTTTTGCAGACCACCGTGTTAGACCACTTCACCATCAGGCCGAGCGTCAGTCCCCGAAGAATACAAAATATCCTGCCTTTCGGCAAGATATTTTGATTCGTTTCTTAGAACACTTCAACCGTTGCGTGCTTAAGACCGAATTGTTTTGCGTCGGACTTTTGTTTCATCCAGACGTCCATTTTGTAATAGTATCGCTCGTTCATACGGTCTTCCACGAAGAAGACGCGATTTCCGTAGAGCTCTGGAATACGGACACGTGTTCCAAGAGGCAAAAAGTTTGCCGCAACCACGTTTTCGATATCACGTTCACAGACATCGAGTCCGGAAGCGGTGATACACGGCGAATCGTCTGTTTGCGCCGCTTCGGAAGTATACGCCGTAAGCGGAATCTCAAACGTTCGACGTGGGGGCGCATCTGCAGAGAGTTCAAGTCGTCCGTATGGACGGGTTTGATTCTGCATGGCCGCAATCGTAAGCGCGATCGTGGCATGATCGGGATTGTTTTGGTTGAGCGCGATATCTGCGTTTACCATGGTGGGAAACAGCACATAAAGACCCATAACAAAAACAAGAGAACTAATGGAGAGGTTAAGTGTGTGAGGTTTTAATGTCGTTAAGACCTTTTGTGTTCGCTTAGAAATCCAAGAAAACCCAAAAGTCATGGTTCGTAGAAAGTAAACATCTTCTTCCCACACGTTCTTCAATTGTGTCGTAATTTTATTCCACATACCCTGTGCATTCTTCCTCCTTCGAATTCACAAGGTATACGAAATAACCGCCGGAAATAAAAAGCTCCCCTTCTTGGGAGTGCTTTAAGGATAGCATGAAAATGGCCAAAAGTCAATTGAGTTATCCTCAGTAAATGCCAAAAACCTTCATTTTTAGGGGTAAATCAGGTATCCTAGACACACCTCTTATTTTGCCATTGGGGCCTGACCCCACATTCCGTTCTATGTCTCGATTCACCTATCGAAAATCCCCCTCGCGACCAGCTCATCTACGTTCAGGACGTCCGCGACGGGGTCCTTCCAAGCAACTCATCTCGAATTTGATCCTCGTTGGGGTGGCTCTTTTTGCCGCCGGGTCAATTATCCTTGCCATGCTGATTGCGTTTACGAGTCGCAACCTTCCAAACCCAAACAGCCTCACCCAACGAACGATCTCACAGACCACAAAAATCTACGATCGCACCGGCACACACCTTTTAAGAGAAATCTCCGGGGATCAAAATCGTACACTCAAAAAAATGCAGCAGGGATTCTGTTTAGATGACAAAAACTTGGAGACAGATCCAAACGGCATTCCGCT